>NZ_JBFROI010000066.1:47276-72447 GCF_041471405.1 Vibrio sp. 10N.261.52.C11 | reverse complement strand
CAATCAAATTTAAATCAAAAAACCAAATTAAATTAAAATTAACTCAATAAAATCAATAAGATACAATGAAATTAAATATAAAAATAAAACGAAAACTTGCTGGAAAATATATCAAATGCTAGTATAAAACCTCTAAAAAATCTAATTAGAATGCAAAATGACAGCTAAAGAAACAATGATAATATTATGCATAAACCTTCACCTGAAATTAATTGAAGATGGCAAAAAGGACATAATCAATGGGGAAAACGACATATCAAAAATTAAAGAAATGAATTATTTTGATTTTATTAAAAAAATAGAAAATGAAAAAGAAATCAAAGTATCAGCTAAGTTTTCACAATTTAAAAGTCTAGATAAAGTAAAAACTCCTTCGATTCTATTCGATATGGAAGGTTTACCATTAACTTTAGCAAAATCTAATAAAGATAAGTGTTTAATACAAAGACCTAATAAAGAAACTCCTGAAATAATTTCGTATAACGAACTCAATTCAATTTGGAACCACAGATGGCTGGAGATAAAACAAGCTCAATCACGTTTTGATATCGCCTGGTTCATTCCTGAGTTTTTGCAACACAAAAGAATACTCGGGGAAATTTTTTTGTTTTCTTTTGTATTGCAAATACTCGCCTTAATCTCACCGCTATTTTTTCAGGTTGTGATGGATAAAGTGCTTGTACATCAAGCTTGGTCAACCCTTGATGTGCTTGTGATAGGGCTTGTGATCACTGGCATTGTAGAGGTTCTACTTCGCGGCTTACGCGAATATCAATATGCGCACACAGCCAATAGAATTGATATTCAATTAGGACTTAAGTTAGTAAAGCACTTGTTTGGCCTTCCTTTGATGTTCTTCAAAACACGTCAAGTAGGCGCTATCGTAACTCGCGTGCGCGAGCTTGATACTGTACGAGAATTCTTAACAGGCTCGATGTTTACTTTAACGGTCGAGTTCTTGTTCATGTTTGTCTTTCTCTATGTAATGAGTTTGCTTTCACCTCCTCTCACATGGCTATTTATTGCAACCATCCCTCTTTACGTATTGCTCGCTTGGTGGCTTACACCTCGAATGCAAGCGGCGGTAGAAGAGCAATTTACGCACGCCGCTGCAAATACCTCTTTTCTCACAGAGACAGTGGCTGGCAGTGAAACTCTAAAAAGCTTAGCCGTAGAGCCTCGTTTTGTTCGCCGTTGGGACGATCAAACGGAAAAAATGGTCTCTACTGGGTACGTGGTTCAGCAACTCAACAACCGATCCAACCATGTCGTTCAACTCATCCAGAAAGTAACAAGTGTTGGAGTTCTGTGGTTAGGGGCAACAGAAGTACTGTCATTGGAAATGACTATCGGACAACTGATCGCTTTTAATATGATGACAAACCATATAGCCCAACCTTTATCACGCATGGTTGAGTTATGGGGGCAATTTATTCAAACGCGCGTGGCACTAGAAAAATTGGGAGACATGCTTAATTTACCTGTGGAGCAGCACACAGGGAGCGATACGATTGCATTACAAGGCGCAATTTCGTTCAAAAACATCCTATTTCGTTACCAACCAGATATCCCACCGACCCTTAACAACTTGTCGCTAGATATCCAAGCAGGTGAAACATTAGGCGTTGTGGGAACATCAGGCTCAGGGAAAAGTACTCTAGCTCGATTACTGCTACGACTCTACTGCCCAGAAAAAGGGTTAATAACGGTTGATAACACACCACTTAATCAAATTGGCATCCAGCAACTGCGCCAACAAATCGGCATAGTTCTGCAAGAAAACTATCTATTTAACAAAAGTGTTTGCGAAAATATTGCCCAATCGAAGCCTGAAGCTAGCTTAGAAGAGGTTATCGAAGCGGCAAAACTTTCTGGAGCTCACGAATTTATCATGAAGCTCCCAATCGGCTATGACACGATCTTAGCCGAAGGTGGGCAGTCCCTTTCTGGCGGACAGAGACAACGCCTGGCGATTGCGCGAACTCTACTTTCAGATCCCAAAATCATGATCCTGGATGAAGCCACGAGTGCACTGGATGACGAATCACAAGCGTTGATTCAATCCAATATGGCAAATATCGCGAAGGGCCGAACGGTCATCACTATCGCTCACCGGTTATCCACCGTACGAGATTGCGACCGAATTATCGTTCTACACCAAGGTAATATCGTCGAGCAAGGTAACCATCAACAGTTAATCACATTGGGCAAACAGTACAAACAATTATGGCAACTTCAGCAAGAGCTCAAGCAAGAGGATTCAAACGCATGAAAAGTGTCATCAAGCGATTCTTAGCCAAATTTAGAATAAACCAAGCGACTGAGAAGCATTACGAATTTTTGCCTGCGCACCTCGCCTTATCACAACGTCCTCCTTCACCATTTGCTCGCATAACGGCCATCACGCTCAGCTTGGGAGTCGTTGCCGTCTTAATTTGGGCGTATTGGGGGAAATTAGATATACAAGCGACAGCTACCGGACGTTTCGTTGTCTCTGGCCGCTCACAAGTGATTCAATCTTATGAGCAGAGCCGGGTTCTCTCTATTCACGTAAAAGATGGGCAACGAGTGACAAAAGGCGCGCCGCTTCTTACTCTTGATACCCTAGGCATCAATCAAGACATTACCCGTTTAATCACTCAGTCTGAATTTCAAACTAATGACCTAATTCGATACCAATCTTTGAATAGTGGCCTGCCACTCTCTAAGGACCTATTATTTTCGGCCTTACCACTCGAACAACAAGCGTTGATCAATGAAAACTTCTTGAGTGAGAAACGTGAATATGAGTCGACCCTGGCAAGTATCAAAGCAGAAATGCAGGTCAACAAAACATCACAAGCGGCTCGTCAAAGTGACATCAACGCATTAATTCAGTTAACCGAAAATATTAGTCAGAGACTCGCGGCACGAAAAACGTTGAATCAAATAAAAGTCATTGGACACGTAGAGTATCTAGAGCAAGAAAAAGAGCTACTGGAAGTTAAGCGCCAAGTGTCGCAACAACGAGCTGAATTAGAGGTTCTAAAGTCGCAATACCATAGTCTTGAAGAAAGGCTGACGGGGTTCAAAGCACAAAAACACAGAGAATGGCTCGAAAAAAGAAAACAAGCGAAATTGCAACTCGGGGGTTTAGCTCAGGAGTTGTCTAAAGTTCGTGAGCGTGAACAGTTAGAAATCATCCGTTCTCCTGTCGATGGTACGGTTCAGCAACTCAGTATTTACACGCTAGGAGCAGTACTTCAACCAGCACAAAATTTAATGATTATTGTCCCTGAAAATGCAGTACAGCAGGCGGAAATACAAATTCTCAATAAAGACGTAGGTTTTGTTTACCCAGGACAGCCAGTGACAGTAAAAGTAGATGCGTTTCCATACACTCGTTACGGTACTATCGAAGCTGAGCTATTGAGTATTTCTCGTGATTCTACTACAGACGAACGCTTGGGGCTCATTTTCCCAGCCCAAGTTAAGCTTAAGAATAACAACATCTTAATCAACGGTAAAAGTATTGAGTTGACACCAGGCATGTCCGTCGTTGCGGAAATAAAAACGGATAAACGTCGTGTTATCGACTACCTGCTGAGCCCAATACGTGAATACCAAGCAGAATCGCTAAGAGAGAGGTAAGTATGGATATGACCTTATCAACAACGGAAAATAGCGTTTCTACCACTCAAGATGCTTCTATCGATCAGGACGCTTCTATCACACAAGATAATGGCGGAATCGACGCCGTCGTTTATGCGGGTAACTATTTCCACAAAAAGTCGACCAAGACACAGCTCAAGCATGCTTTAGGCGTCAGTCATTCCAATTTAAATGACTTGGAAATAAGGGAAGCTGCAGATTATATTGGCCTGAAAAGTCAAGTAACGAAAGTAAAATCGAACGAGCTAGATACCCTTCCACTGCCCGTTTTAATTGAAATCGACAATAGTTGGAAAGTGCTCACAAAATCAGCGGACGGTTCCTCTCTTTTATATGATCCAGCCACTCAATTGGAGCAGCAGAGTGAGCTTAGTCCGAGTAGTCACTCATCAACGTACAAGGTAATGTTGGTCGCGGATGAAAGACTAAGTAGCAAAGAAGTGAAATTTGGCCTTAGCTGGTTTGCCCCCTCTATTTGGCGTCAAAAGAGCCAAATGCGAGATGTGTTTATTTATGCTATTGCCCTTCAAATATTCGCACTGGTGAGCCCGATGTTGTTTGAAAATGTCATCGACAAAGTGCTAGTCGGTCGCAGCTTGTCCAGTTTACATGTGCTCGCCATAGCGATGCTTGCTCTTGCCATTGCAGAGCCAGCATACAGTTACTTGCGCAATACCGTATTTGGCCACCTCGCAAGTCAAGTAAATGCAGAGCTATCAGGACGCCTTTATCGCCATTTAGTCGGCCTCCCCCTCAATTATTTCAAGCAGCGTCAGACAGGACAAATCATTGCTCGAGTTCGTGAAATGGCGCAAATTCGCCAGTTTTTGACCGGTTCGACGTTGATGTTATTGCTCGATCTCATTTTTGTTACCGTCTTTCTTGCTGTTATGTTCCATTATGCCAAGACTCTGACTTGGCTAGTAATCGGCTCACTTTTTATCTATTTCTTACTTTGGCTTATTGCTGGTCCAATCATAAGAAAAAAAGTGGAATCAGAATACGAATCGGATGCCGATGCCACGACCTTTCTAACGGAAGCAGTAACAGGCATTGAAACCATTAAAACCACAGCGACTGAACATCGATTTTTACATCAATGGCAACATATCCTCAGCCAACAACTAAACCGTAGCTTTGATGCTCAAAAATCAGGACTCATTGCAGGGCAAGGCATCGGGCTGATACAGAAACTGACTGCGGCACTGCTCCTGTGGTGGGGAGTCAGCGAAGTACTTAACGGTGAGCTCACACCCGGACAATTGGTGGCCTTCAATATGTTGGCCGGCCACGTGACTCAGCCGGTACTTCGACTTGCGCAAATTTGGCAAGACTTCCAACATACTCTTATTGCACTAAAGCGAGTGGGCGATATTCTTGATGAACCAAAAGAAAATGGTAAACAAGGGTTAGCTTCTGTTCCTGAACTCAATGGAGGCATCGAATTTAGTAACATTCGCTTTCGTTATCACGAAGACTCTCCCGAAGTGTTGGCCAACTTATCGTTAGAAATAAAACCGGGCCAGTTTATCGGCATCACCGGGCCATCAGGCTCAGGAAAAAGTACCATCACCCGGCTATTGCAACGTTTGTATGTCCCTCAACATGGTCAAGTATTGGTAGACGGTATGGATCTCGCGATAGCCGACCCAATTTCGCTACGTCGCAACATGAGTGTGGTATTACAAGAAAGTATTCTTTTTTCTGGGAGCGTTGCAGAAAATATCCGCCTAAGTCAGCCTCAAGCTACTGATGAGGAAATACGCAATGCTGCGCAGCTTGCCGGTGCTTTGGAATTCATTGAAGGACTTCCCCACGGGTTTAATCAGCCCGTTGGGGAAAAAGGGGGCTCTCTATCTGGCGGCCAGCGTCAACGTATTGCGTTAGCAAGAGCCCTACTCGTTAACCCTAGGATTTTACTGCTTGATGAAGCAACGTCAGCACTCGATTACAACTCTGAAGCTGCCATCATGAGCAACATGAAAGAGATTTGTAGAGATAGAACCGTAATTAGCATCGCACACCGCCTTAACACCATTCGTCATGCGGATAATATTCTTGTTCTTGATAAAGGCCAAGTTTGTGAAAGTGGGACTCACGATGAACTGGTTGAGAAGGAAGGTCTTTATGCAAAATTATGGAAGCAACAAATTGGCGGCTGATTTATAAATTGAAATCTACGTTGTTATAAGAAATATGGATGGTGTGAGCTTTAACCATTGACATTCACTCAACCCAAAAAGTGTGTGTTGACACACTTTTTGAGCCTTTATTATGTCTTCTCGAAAATCAAAAAACGGCTTTTTCACCTTGGAACGGCGTTGTTGCCTAAATCAGTTGAACCTTTTTCGAGTCTTGCGATCTGATCCTTTATGATGGTTAGAGCGGTGGTGACATGGGTAAGGCAAAAAAGAAGATAACTAACTGGGCGGAGTACAATAAGGCTCTGTGCAAACGGGGCTCGGTTACGTTCTGGATAGATGATACAGCCGTAGATGCATGGCGATGCAAAACCCATCATGGTAAGCGTGGTAGAGGCTTCCAGTACTCTGATACAGCGATTGAAACTGCATTGATGATTAAGGGGATATTCTCTCTACCATTGCGGGCTCTTCAAGGTTTTATCGACTCTATCTTTGAGCTACTAGAGGTTCCACTGACGCCCCCTGACTACACGTGTATCAGCAAACGCTCGAAGACAGTTCAGGTCAAATATCGTAACAAATCCAGAGGAGCTATTCGCCATATCGCTATTGACTCGACTGGTCTCAAAGTCTTTGGCGAAGGTGAGTGGAAGGTGAAAAAGCACGGCGCCGAAAAACGCAGAACTTGGCGCAAACTGCACTTAGCCGTTGATGTAGAAACTCATGAGGCCATTAGTGCAGAAGTCAGTCTTGTAAGTGTTGGCGATAGCGAAGTGCTGCCAACATTACTCAACCCTTTACGTAGAAAGGTAGATACCGTATCTGCTGATGGAGCGTATGACACAAAAAGTTGCTATGAGACCCTGCAAAATAAGGGCAGTACTCCGTTGATACCGCCTCGAAAGAATGCGGCGCTTTGGGAAGAAGGGCATCCCAGAAATGAAGCAGTAAAGGCTTTGAAAAACGGAACAATAGCGGAGTGGAAATCTGAGTCGGGTTATCACTATCGCTCAATATCTGAGACCGCAATGTCTCGATATAAAGGACTAACCAGCGGTAAATTGAGCTTGAGATGTTATAACGCTCAAGTGGGAGAAATCATGGCGAATGTCAAAGCTATAAACAAAGTCATAGGACTAGGTATGCCTGTTCGAAACTAACGGCGAGTCACATATGGCGTCGTTGGTCTTTAAACCGATTTGATCAACAACGCCCTTCCTAGGCTTAACTAAATTTAGCCACCAATAACACATTAATTTCATTTAAACCTTTAAATTTGTAGATACAACCCTCTTAGAGGGGTACTTTAAATCACAGTATCTAACGGTCTTATATACAACCAAACATCCGAGCTTTCAACTTCCTAATATAAACTATTTATCTATGAACACGAGTCAATATCAAAGAGAAAGGACACTCTTATCTTAAAGACGATCACAATTTAATAACCTTTATTATCGCTGCTTGATATAAGCACCCATAAGTTCAAATACTTTGTCTATAGCATTAACAGCTTGAACCATTACCTTGAGCTTATCTTTCGTGCTCTTTAAAGACTCTGTTGACTCTTTCGCTTGATTAATAAGTCCCTTGATACTTTCTTGCCCTACGGAATGGAGACCAGAGTTCGTCTCTCTGATAGAAATATTGTATGCGTAGATTTTCTCGCATTTAATTAGAAACACATCATCTCCTGACTCCTGCATAACTAAGTCAAGGTAGCTTTGAAGTTCGTTGTACATGCTTTGTGATTCTGTGAGGCTCTCGCTCATTCGTTAGTCCTTTAAGGTATCGCAATCTCAGCATCACGAGCAATGATGCAGACTGATAAAAATCATCAACAACTTGCATTAGTGCCTCCAAATATCGGATGAATAACATTGAACACTGAGCTACAAACAGAGACGCTACATAAGTTCAGTCATTCAGTTTTTGAGAAAGAATTTACGACTTCACATGCCTTTGCATCATTAATATCAATTAGTTACAATATACACCCAGCCAAGGACTACTCCATCATATGAATAGGACATTCTTGCATATCACAAGTGACATAAATTATCCTTCCCTAAAACGACATACAAAATAATAGGCTCTAGAGCGAACCTTGCTTAAACAACACATGCACACCATGAATTTTCCTGTTATTAGTGGCTTTGTTGCGTAATTCAGTGGAACTAAATCCAGAACCTACGATCTGAGCAGCTACATTCACCACCTCTCGTAACGTTATGCCTAAACCTCGTTACAAAACAACCAATTGGAAGCAATAAAACCAATCACTCATTAACCGTGGATCTCTAACCTTTTGGATTTATGAAGAAGCGGTAAGTGAGTGGGCACAAAGCAAACAGAGTAAACACAGGAGGCCACGTCGATTCAGTGATCTAGCTATCACCACAGCGTTCATGGTAAACGAGTGTTTTCTATGCCACTAAGAGCGCAGCAATGATTTATCGACTCGATATTTAGGCTATCCCATGTTTAGTTAAGTTGTCCGCATTACACCTGATCCGCACCGAACCAATGCCCTTAACTTTAATAAGTATTTACACAACAAATGCATTGCGTGTAAATTATTCACTTACACCTAACCCAAACGCCTTTGCTTGCTGCGTCTGGATAGGTCAAGTTCGGGGGAACTTGACCTCCCTGTTATCAATACGGGCTATGCGCTCGGTATTTTTCTAATACCAGCCTTACACTTTCCCATAGCTCTTCGATATATCGATACTCTAGATAAAAGCCACTATCAATAAACTCAGCACCACTTGAAGAAAACCACGGTTGAGTTTCACCTTTCCCACCTACTCCTAATTCAAATTTGGCGCAATACTTTCCGCCAGTTGGGCGAATTTGGAACTTAATGTGATATGTCCAATGGGTTTCTGAATAACAGCGTTGGTAATGGGCTGGCAACCAACCAGAATCGTAGAAGTTCGGTAAACAGCTTGCAGGGAGTTGGTATTGTGATAGTGGAAGTGTTGGCATTGCACTTTGAAGTTGGCTAGCCATGTGGTTGAAAGCGCTAATGTAGGCTTCTTTGATGTGTGCAGCTTTAGTGCCTCCTAAAGAAGATAGGGGCTGTTTTGCTTGTCATAAGTATGATCCTTTAACAAAGAAATCCTTACATTTAAGCCATATGTTTAATGCGGCCCAAGATTACGGTCCGTGTTTCTTTGAGGCTTGATTTAGAACCTAAAAGTTGAAACTTCCTAACAAAGAGTGATCATTATCTACAATTCCCGCGCTAGGCTGGATCTTGAAAATACGGCTTATCGGCTACAACAAAGGATTTAAAATCAGTGTGTGTAACGCGTGTTTTGTCCAACTTGTTCTTTGCTGTCCATTGAGTGTTATCTCTTAGGTACTTTCTGTTGTATTCAGATTTCGATTTACCAACTAGCCCTAAATGATAATTCATTTCATGATCTTCGCTAAAATTCACGGAAGGTTCCAAAGCAGTTACTTCGTGATCTGTTTGTTTTTGATTATTGGATTCAGAATAATGATAGAAACCTCACTGATAAAGGCGGTAATCCTAACTTTTTCTTGGAGCAAAAGACCAAAGAAACGTGTGTTGTTGATCATAACCTAGCTTTTGCAGATGACTTTAAAATTGATGAACATAAAGAACAACATGTAAGTTCAGGCTCTTGGAATGGCTTAGAGCTAGTCGATAAAGAAGTTTATACAGAAAAATTTCAAAATGCCCTGCAAGATATTGACAATATCATCAGTGAGATACCAGAAGAGTGGTTAGAAATGTATCCAATCGATACTATTCGAGCAGAAATTACGTTAGTATTGAAGAAATTCTTAGCTGAACCGTTTTGGGAGGACATATCATGAAAGTAGCTTTACAATTCGCGATTGTTCGCTTTATGCCATTCGCAGAAACATCAGAGTTTGCCAACGTTGGTATACTTGCGTTTGCTCCAAAGACTGGATTTGTAAGCTATAAACTAGCCCCTGCCAGATTTAAAAGAGTATCTGATTTCTTCGATGATCTTGAAGGGCAACTTTACAAGCAAGCTATAGCAAATTTTGAAGATGAATTAAATTACATCCAAAACTTCGCAAAGAATATAAGCGGTAAAGAGCTTGTTGAGTTAATGCACGAAGTTACTCGAACTAGAGAAGGTTTGATGACGTTTGGTGAAACTGGTGCAATGATCACTGATGATTGTCACCTTGCACTTGAACAACTCTTTGGCCGCCATATCGGAAGAGACTTTAAAGATACAAAGGAATACCGAGAGCAACAGATGGTTAAAGCCCTTAGACAAGAGCTGAAAACTTTAACCATTCGGTATAAAGAGCAAAGCCTTGATACTGGTTTCAGTCAATTTAAGATTCCACTAGTAGCTAAAGAAGCAAATATAACTAAAGCGATCAAGCCGTTAGCATTTGACCAAGCGACTCCTTTAGCACTCGTTGACCACGGGGATCGTTGGATATCTCGTGTTAAACACTTACTACAAGCAAACGCTTTGAACGAAGATAACTTCTTATTTACGATAGAAAGACCTCAGAATAAAAAAGAAGAGTTTGTAGCCGCTTTTGATACTGTGCAAAAAGGAATGAAAGAACTAGGTGTAAAAGTTATTCCATATCAGAACAGTAATGAAATATTAAAATTTGCGGAGTTTGATTTAGATTGCTTAGTTAATGATTTCAAATTAGTAACGAATTGATACAAATAATAAAGGCTACTTAACAGTAGCTTTTTTACCTGCGAGTGAATGCTTTTATCATTTCATTCTGGCAATTGCTCTGGCTAGTTTAAGTAGTTTTGTTGATGTTTTTAGCTCTAACTCAGATTGAATACTTAATAGTGCAATCCCTGCCAATATTTGTTGTGGCCTCACTACTTGGCCTGTCGGCAGCTCCATACTGTCGCGTATCATTTTGAACTATCCCCACTCTTCATAAATACTTAGTTTCCGACCTTTTGCCATTCTCATAAGCCTTTTGCATTCAGGTGGTATAGGCTTTCCCTCATCCCAACCCGTAACAGTCCTCACAGTTTTGAAGCACAGTTCAGCAACCTCTTCCTTAGTCATTTGGCACTCTAACTCTCGAAAAATGTAATTCTTACTCATTTCGCAATACTTCAATGATAAACCTCTAAATACAAGAGGTTGCACTGATCTTATAAGATATGCACCATTAAACATAATCAGACAAAGTGAGCACTGTACAAAGGCGTATTAATTGGTAATATTTGTCTTATAATAAGTTATTAACGAATCGTTAATGTTAGGATTTTTGAAACTCATTTATGTCAGTGCGACCTGAAGTCGTATGAAGCGTTGTTCACCACGAAGAGTGAACCATCTGTACTACCAGATGCCCCTAGGAGCCTGAATAAAGAAGCGGCTCTGACAATGTAACGAAGCTTGGTTGTTGACTGAGCTGGAAGAATCGTTAGAGGACGTTCCTCCTGACAACCACAAGTCGGGTGAGTGCTAGGGGTCAATATGATGAAGCAGCGGAAGTGGTTAATACGCTGTAGCCAAAAGGCAACGAGAGTCGGAAAGAGATTGGACATTACTCTTTCGTGGTCATTGTACTCTCCGCACCATTGTGGGCATCTTATGTGGACTCCCCATTGTCAACAGTAATCGTCAGTAAATCAGAAATAAATGCGCACTTATGTACGAGCTCAACAAGAGTAGCTAACTCAGGCTCTACGATATTTACGCGAGTTAGTAGCAAATCTAAGCTACGAGTTCAAGACTCTCAGATGCCCGCTGCTTTGACTAACTGATTTTCATCCAATTTATGCATTTTACTGTTAAGACAATTTACTAAGATACTAACGGTTCAGCTTTATATTCCGTACCTTGAGTTAAAATAGCAAATGCTGTTCTGACATTTTTATTTGCCAACGCTACCGCAGCACACTTCTTACCTCTACGTTCAATTAAATTTTTTAGCCACTCTTCTTTTTTTGTTTTCGGTGGGCGATTGGCAACCTTGCTTACGATCGACATCGCACCAGTAATCAATTGGCTTCGAAACAGAGTATTTTTAAAACCTCTTCCTATCGAACCGATTTTAGCTCTCCCCCCACTTGAATGTTGTATTGGTGTGAGCCCTATGCAGGCTGCGGCTGCTTTCCCTTTACTAAAAGCTCCAATGTCAGCACACCCGAGCGCGATATATAAGTTAACAGCATTAAGGATACCGATGCCCTCAATTTTAAGTAACTTCTTACATTCAGGATGATAATTCAAAGATTCTTCAAGGCAGTTGTCGTAAATATCAATCGCTTCAACCAGCGATAAATATTGATCCCAGGCAGTAGATATTGCCTGACGAAACGAAGGTGAAAAACCATTATCTGGGTCTTCTAGGGTTTCATCAATTGTTGCTCTTAACCCCCCATTTCTGTTGGAGACTTGAATATTTAATTCAGATAACAAAGCAATCAATTGGTTTTTAGAAGCGGTTTTTTGTCTTATGCTTAGTTCTCGTAAGCGGACAATCGATTGTAGTTGCTGCTGTTCGGCTGTTTTACCTTGAATAAAGTTCACATCAGGTAACAGTGATGCTTGTACTATCGCCAAAGCATCATTTTTGTCAGTTTTCTGATTTTGTCTGACCACAGCAACTAATCTCGATGAGATTAAACGAGCATCATGCCCATGAGAAGAAGCGAGTTGCTTCCAATAATTCGAAGTACCACAAGCTTCAAACACGATTGTGGCAGGCCTTGAATTTACTAACCAACAAGTAAACGCCTTCGGTGTCATCTCTGTATTTGAGTGCACTTTTCTGTTTGTATAAATACAAACTTGGATCACTTTTTTAGCTAAATCAACGCCAACAATCGTCTTGTTCATTTGAATCTCCAAATTATTTTGAACCCTACTATTGTAGGACTTAGGGTTGGGGAGTCCAATTATCTAAGTTGACATTTTACGCGGCATACGGAACAGGGTAAGAAGTTCGGGGGATGACTCGTATATAAGGTTGAAGATGGAGCTCTAACTGTCTTGGTACTTGCTATTAGGAAGCGTAAAAAAAAGAAGCCTATTTAATCGATAGAAAGCAACTAACCTCTCTCCTGATAGGCGTTTTTTGATATTAAATACAAATACGTAACTCTCTTAATTTTATTTTTCCAGTGGTGCTCAAACCCCGTTTAAAGTTGTATTTCTTGGCTATGGCGAGCAGCGCGGTGTTCACCTTCACCGTATGCATCACGCTCTATCATGATGGCTTTCGCATTATAGAACAACACTTCTTTTGGGACGCCCCCGAAGTATTCAAACGCTTCTTCAAGGCCTTCTATCCTGTTTTCTTGACGATCTCGCTCACTAAAGTGAACGAAGGCCGCTCGGCTATAATCAAGCATAGCAACGAAGGCTTTTACACGTACGCCGCCACGTTTTATCAAGATCTCAACAGTCTCTTTTGTCTGTTAAAACGGATAGACACAGCAATTCAAGTTGACGACCAAACCAGCAACGCGATCCATAAGAATGTGTGGCCTCAGAGCTACGAAAACTTGCGTTATAATAACACTAATATTAGAGGCTACATTGGGTCTAAACTTCAAGAATATCACCAGTTCATCGCTGAATTGGCATCGATGGAGGGCGACAATATGGCAGCAAGACTTCCCCCGCTCTACAAACCGGACCGTTCCGGATCCAAACGCGCCCAGAGCGTATGAAAGAAATACTCGAAGCGTTAAAAAAATCAGAAGAAACGGACTGAGAAACAACAAGAAAGCGCCTAACACCTGCGTTAGAAACTTGTCTTAAACGCTTTCTCTGCTTAACTTGCCTTTATATGCTTGTTGAATTATTTTGTTTGGTAGCAGTTAGCAAAAATGGAACTGTACTTCATTAATTAAAAGGTGAACTGTTTATAGTAAAGAGAGCGTTATTATTTCAGGTTTGTTCGCAGATAATGAACACATGAGTCATTATCTGCGAGTAAAACAATGAATCCATTAGACTACACATTCTATACTTTAAACGCGAAACACTACTTACTGGAACCAGAACAAAAGATAGCGGTGAGACAAAACCAAAGCCGTCCGAGCTTTTCTGGGATAGTTTTCTTAGTGGGATTCCTAGTCGGTCAGGTTATCCACCTTTATTAATCACCTCCCGTGGAATTATAAGAAGACAACTTTAAGTTAAGTTGCCATATTCAGAGGTATTCGTTGTATCTAATGAACATAATTTTGAGGTTGACATGGTAGCTTCTCAGTTGTTATCTACGAGTCATCTGCAGCGTTTAAAGCAACTCGAGAAACATTTTTCTCGCAATGAAGTTTATGATGTTGATATTGTCTCACTTGCTGAAATTCTGGCCTGTTCAGAAAGGTACGTGAGTAAGCTAATGGCTTCTTTTGAAAGCTTTGGGCTTATCCATTGGGCTTCGGGTCAGGGCCGTGGTCATCGCTCAAAATTGACGCTATTAAAAAGTTTTGAGACCTCACTGCTGACTCAGTTAGAGCGCATGGCTCGCTCTGGCAGAATAGATCAGGCATTTCGACTAGCTACTCAATTTGGCGAAGTTCGTCTATTTCAAGCTCACTTACCTCTCTGGTTAGGGGACGCACAGCAGGAATTAAAAAAACAGAATACTTTGATGTATTTAGTCCCTTATATGCTGCCTGAATGGCACCCTCATTTGGCACAGTCCGCTCGTTCTATTTTATTGGTCGAAAGCGTCTTCGATACCTTAGTTCGATATAACCCTATTCAGAATGACATCGTGCCTCATATCGCTCACCAGTTTCATTACAGTGACAAGCAAATCCGTCTCCGCATCCGTAATGACATAATGATGCACAATAGAGAAGCGCTGACACCGGAACTTGTAAAAAAAAATATAGAAATGCGCCTTAGTACGCCACATCCATATCAAATTCTATTTCGTCATGTAGAGGGTATTGACATAGATAAGCAGTGGGTCATTTTCTCTATGCGTCAATCTGACCCAGTTTTCCTGCATTTGTTAGCTGACTCACACAGTGCAATTTTTGATTATCAGGCTTCAAAACCAATTGGGTGTGGGGTATATCGAGTCGAAAGTTTGGAAAAACAATATTGGAGTTTAGTTCGCAATAACCACTATTTTGGTTTTGGTGGCCATATTGAACGAGTAGAATTTTGGTGTAGTGATGCCCAACCTCAAGCGCCTATGCACGTGGCAGAACTGCTCTATTGCGAATCCCAACCTACTCAGCCACAAAAAATCGATCGCAGCGGATGTACTGTTTTACAGTTTCATCATCATGTCGGTGCATTATCCGCTCAAGAAAGAGCCTGGATTGTTCATCATAGTCGACGTTTTACGCTTGGTAGCCAAAAAAGAGCGGCGAATAGCGTGATGGATTGCCATCAAGATAAGGGATTTCACTTGTTCAAGCACGACATGAAACTGCCGACTCGTCCGGTGGTAATTGAAGTGATAGACAGTCATATGAGCGAGTTACAGCCTTTGCTCGATGAGTTATCTCAAAAAGGGGTTGTTTGGCAGGTATGTATTCAAGGACAGTCTCAAGACATTGCTATTGATATCTCCTATGACTGTTACGTTTTTGGTGACGACCTGACATTTCAATATTACGAATGGCTCCTTTGCAGTAATGTGTTTAGTCTCTGCTTGCCTGAACGTGGAAAACAAAGCTTATTGACATTTATTGATATGTTTATGCAAGAAAGTAACAACAGTCAAGAGTTTTTGCACAAACTGTATCGAGCGGAGGATTGGCTTATCCAGAACTATTATTATTGCCCTCTATGGCGCAATCATTTCACCGTGACTCGAGCGGACAACTTGTATGGCACAGAAACGAACAATATGGGCGTAATGTCTCTGGTCAATATGTGGTTGGAGTAATCGCTGGTATGGTAGTGTATCTGTAGCGATATGATTTGCAGTGTTTAACGGATAATTAAGGATAAAAATGGACTTTCACCTTTGGCTCGGCTTTGTCGCGGCATCGCTCATTCTTACCGCGACACCAGGGCCTAGCATATTTTTAGGTATTGCACATGCTCTCAGATATGGGTACAAACGCGTGCTATATACCGCCCTTGGGGACATCTCAGCTAACTTTATTCAAATGGTGTTAGTCGCCTTGGGTTTAGGTGTCATCCTTGCCAATTCGGTAGTGGCATTTACTGTCATCAAAGTCTTTGGTGTGATCACCTTGGTTTACATGGGGCTAAAAATACTCCTCGCTAAACCAGCACAAGTTGAGCACTTAAACCTCAACAACTCAGATTTACAGGCCTCAAACAAAAAGTTGTTTTACTCTGGCTTTTTAGTCGCGGCTGGCAATCCCAAAGCCATCCTATTCTTCTCGGCTTTTTTCCCGCAATTCATCAACCCCGACTTACCCGTATTCCCTCAACTCTTAGTGATGTGCCCAACCATGGCGTTGCTTGATTTCAGTTTAGTGATGTTTTATGCGTTTTCGGCCAGACGGATTGTTGATGCGAGCCGACTATCTCTTACCGCTGTGACCAGAGGAAGTGGTGCTTTACTGCTGGGAGCCGCAGGTATTCTAGCAGTTAAAGAACCCACTTAATCTCGACTGAGAACCGCGACCAAGATTGAACATACTGTGCCCAGCACAACCAATACACCTATTTAGCAACTCTCGGAGTAAGACACCTATGATCACTTTTTACGAACTGTGTGGGGACGATGGCTTAAAATTCAGTCCTTATTGTTGGCGAACGAAAATGTGCTTGATACACAAAAATATAGCGTTTGATACCACTGAGCTTTCTTTTGTCGACATTCAGGCTCAGTTTAAGGCGCAGTTTTCTACACTCCCCGCCATCAAAGATGGTGAAACGGTGCTCTCTGATTCGTTTAACATCGCTGATTATCTTGAGGCCCACTACCCTGAATCACCTTCATTATTTGGCGGTGAAAAAGGGCGTTTAATGGCACTTTTTTTCCATGAGTGGACAGCATCATTACATTCGGACATCGCCAAAATTGCCATCTTCGACATTTACTGCAAGCTTAAAGATCGCGATAAAGATTACTTTCGTTCCTCTAGAGAGAAACACTTTCAGGACAGCTTAGAAAATGTACAAAGCAACAACCAAGAGTTAGCAAAGGCCGACTTACTCAAAAAAATGAGAGTACTGGAATCTTATTTAGCTAAGACACGATACTTATCGGGCGATGCGCCCATGTATTCAGACTATATCGTCTATGGGACGTTGAAGTGGCTGCTGTCTACGAGTAACGCTTTCACAGGGGAAATGCTGACTAGCCATGTTTTGAATTGGTATGACAGCCTAGATAGGATTGACACTGGAATTTAAACATGCTTTAAGACAACGATGGAAATGTGAACGCAACGCATAGTTTGCGTTTAAATTTATCGGATGTTACATATTGATTTGTTACAGTTTATTTCCGTATGTTGCTGTCAATATGCAATGTACAGAATAAATTTTCATTTCAAAAAAGTGCCACAGGATATCGTATTATGATAACTAAAGTTGTTCCTCTGATATTGTTAGTTTCGTGTTCAAGCTTTGCATCAAGTGAGATTGTTGATAATTTTTCTCATATAGGATTTGGTTATAAAGGAGCTAGTTTTAAGTCGGGAGCGTTAAAACCTTACCTTAACGATAAGTATGACAATACAGAGAATAAGACGATGGGAGGGTTATACTTAGATGTCAGTGCTCAAGTTTTTGACTACGTATTCGTTGAAGGAAGAGCAGACTTTCTCACTCGATTTAGTTCGGAGGTAGATAGTTGGCAAGCTGGCGGAGGACTCATTGGGCGTTTGGGAGGGGCAATGGCAAGCTCTTTATCCTGTGGAGCAGTAAACTATCGTGCTGATAGTGATTACAGTTCACCATATTCCGAGCGTGGAACATACTGTCAAGCGATGGTTAGAAAACAAATAGCTAATCATTGGTTGATGGGAGTTTCCTATCAGCATGATTTCTTAGATCTAGCAAGAGATGAGTTTAAGTGGAATAACGTCTTTCAATTCGGCTCAGTGTTTGGCTTAGTTGCAAATTTAGAATATGCAGAGCGTGATGAGGCGGAAGTGAGCTATGAGCTTGGGTTGCAGTTCTCATTTTAACTTGCGAGGGTATATATTTTTAGAAGCTTCATTTTATTATTAATATATTATTTTGTTTTTCATAAGAGGCTAGACTTAGCCACCACTTGAAAGTCATCTCTGTATAAAATGGTGCCGACGTCTGAATAATGTAATGTCGCCACCTTTGTATCATATTCTTCTAATATATATTTTAGCTCATACATGAGTGATATATGTTTGACGCTTGAGTCTAAAAACCAAGAGATAGCATTGTCTGGCCATGACTTTGAGTGGAACGGTGGACATGGTAGTGATTCATTAAGTTGAGTGAAGATTTCTTTAATATGCACCTGATGGTACTCGTAAAGGATCAATCCGTCGACAAGCATCATTTGTGCTTGGGTAATGATACCATGAGTATGCTGGAGTCGCTTTTCCTCCTCCATACTGGCAATAAATCTTATAAACATTGGATTCCTTTATTACTATTTATTCATCTAGTTTAAGATTTTATCATTGATAATTTATCGTTGGACGATTTGAGAGTTAGCACAGAGTGTAAATAAATTTCATTCTATTAGTCAATTATAGAGGAGATGCACATGGAAACCATTATCCACGAAGCCATAAATCTTAGAGAGGCCGGAAATTATCATGCGTCTCGGCTTTTGCTGCGTACGCTATTGGATGACAGTCAATATGCAGCCAAAGCAAATTTATACATGGCTTGGTCTTATGATAATGAAGGCAAAGAGAAGCAAGCGCTTATACATTATCATCTTGCATTGGAAGGGGATCTTTCCATAACTGAACGTTTTGATGCTCTGTTTGGGTTGGCGAGTACTTATCGCAGTTTGGGTAAATACACTGAAGCGTTAGAGTATTTTGAGCGAACCATGGCTGAATACCCTGATTCACTGGAAGTACAGCCGTTCTATGCCATGTGTTTGTACAACTTAGAACGACACAAAGAAGCAACGGCGTTACTAATTAAGTTATTGTTATCAACCACTGAGAGTAAGAAAATCAAAAGTTACCAGCGAGCCATTCTGCTTTATGCAAAAGACCTTGATAGAACTTGGAAAAAACGAATGCAATGCATTACAAATCAATAGGTTAATTAAAATAAAATGTATATAAAAACAGTGGTAATTGACGTTTTATCTCCATAAATAACGCTGTTTTACAATGAATGCCGCCATTTTTGCCGCCACTTTTACATAACCCTGTTCATCAACGAATTATGATTTCGGCTTAACGCCATTACATCCTCTACCAACTTCTCGAGTTGCTTTTGCTGCATTTGCATTCGGCCTTGGAAGCTTTGGTATTCACTTTCATCCACTAATGCTAGCCCGTGTTCTCTCGCTTGCTGCTTGAGTAACTGCAGTTCTGGGATTTGACTACGCAATTCATGTTCTAAGTCTTGTTTAAGTACTCTTTTTGCCAATGCGTGTTCAAAACCATGCTCTTGTGACCAAGTATTGGTATTGAATACGGCATTGTAGTGCACATGAACATTTTGGCTTGTTACGTTTTTCGCCTTCGCCAATTCAAAGATTAAGTCGTTTAAGGATAGGTCTTGCGGAACAGTTGGAGTAGGAAGTGCTAGAGCTGTGGGCATACTGTCGAACGCACGAATGGCATTTAGGTGGAACTTTGGGCTAATCCACATTGCGTATGAGTAGACCAATTCTTTGCATACCCAAGTCCCCGCATCACTACCGTCACGTTTGGTATTTATAGCAAAGCAGGAATTACTGCTTTGCTCAATTTCATTAACCAGTTCTTGAGTTTGCTGATTCTTGATAAAAATACTTGGACGATGTCGATTGTGTCCACCACTCGCTTTATGCAGATCGTTTAGCGAATACAAATTATCGAGTGTGCGAATGTCTTTAGAAAAGATTGTTAAATTTGGCATGGTTGCCTCCTTGGGGATGATCTTTAAATCACCACACAAAGGGACTAATCTTCGGGTGGTGAGCTGAACAAGGTTAGTCCTACCGCTCCCAAGGTTACGGCCAGCCGAAGCTGCCTCGCCCAGCCCACCATAATGCTGATAGTACGTTTTATAAGTAAAGCGACTATGTTCAGGTGTGCTGAAGCTGCACATAAAAAACCAGCAAAAGCTAGCGTCTATGCGCCTTGGGTGTATATTGCGGGGGACTAATCCCGACACTGGATTTTGCCAGTGCCGTTACAGATTAACGATGTGGAAGATCGGTGTCAAACGTTTAATAACGTTGCATATTGTATAGAGCGCGGTTCTTACAATCAGCTTGCCTCACCCATGAACGTAGACAGAATCGAGACAAAAACAACTCCAGAGCACACACGCAGTTCCAGAGTCACACTAAATTATTAACTAATTTAGATTCGTTTTATTTGTAACTATTGTAATTTTAGCCACCCATACAAATACGAATGATAATAATTATCATGAATTGTTTAAAGAAAATAATAGTTTCCTCATTTTTCCTCTCACCAATACATTGTTATTCTACAGAAATTATAGGGGAAGCTTTTCAAGCGAATGACTCTTACGAAAATAAGATTAGAGATAAAAATCGTTAGAGTTAGAAGCCCCTGACTGTACTGGCAACTCCTCTTGGATTGATTACCCTTCCTTACCTCAAGAGCCTACAGAAACGAGTAAATCCGATATTAATTGCAGTTTTATGCAGTTTGCATGGCAATCTTTTGCTTATTATACCAGTGACAAGACACCGGATTTATTCTTGAATATGATGCCGAAAGACAGAATATTTAAAGAGATACCCGATAGTTGGGACAATAAAGGTGATCAAGGATTAGTACAAAGTGAAATCCTTCAAGCCGGCTCTAATTTCCCATTGAACGATCAAGAAGGCAATCCGGTCTTCTATCAACAAAGTGTCAATAAAAAATTCTACAATGACATCGTCAAACACGGATTAAACAATAGCCAATGTGTCGCCGATATTGACAGTGGGAAAACACCGTTTGAAATATCCCCAGGCTCCACTGAAGTAAAAACCTCATGGAAATTAATATCTAATAACGACAACCCTGAAAAATTTTTCACTATTCATAGAGATGTTGAGATCGACGGGGCAGTAAGGAGTAATGGGCTTGGTCGGGATTCATGTAGTGCGAAAAACAAGGAATCATCCTGAATTCATTTGGACCACATTTGAACACAAGGAAAACGCTCCTGATTGTGCTGATGTTCCTAACCTATCAAATTTTGAAAAATCAGGTAAATGGACATTTTTCAACCCAATGTCCTTTCAGAAAGTGAATACTTACTTCCCTGGTAAACCTACTCAAGTCTGTAGAGAAACACCCTATGGGGTTGGTGTTTTAACGAAAACTGAAGTAGCTAAAGATATAAAAGCGCTTAACGAGGCAATGTCAGATTATTACCAATCACGTAAATCTGTTTGGTCTAACTACTTCCTTGTGGGCACATCTTGGACAGTCTCAAACGAGAGTGATTTAAATAAAGGAGAGGTGCCTCCCTCTTGGAAAAATGAAATAGGGGGTTCGAAGTTATTATCAAACAGTACAATGGAGACCTATGTCCAAAACCCTCAATGGTTTGCTTTAGTGCATCCTAAAGAAGATAGGGGCTGTTTTGCTTGTCATAAATATGACCCTTTAACAAAGAAAGCCTTACATTTAAGCCATATGTTTAATGCGGCCCAAGATTACGGTCAGTGTTTTCTTTAAGGCTTGATTTAGAACCTAAAAATTGAAACTTCCTAACAAAGAGTGATCGGCTTTCCACTTTTATGATCTTACCCTTTCAGATTAAAAGGTTTTATAGAAATTAACGTTAATTAAACCGCATAATAACATTTCACAGCTCAACACAATTCGTTGGATTTATAATTATAAAGAGTTAAGTATGCGCTCCAGACACCCTTGGTTAGACCGCTTATTCAGTCCCCACCCTCAATGGGTCTATAAGACTGGTGTTATGTTATTGGCCCTGTTGTTTAGCTTATTGGCTTCATTAGCAACCAGTCTTTATCAAGTTCATAATGAAATTAAGCATGACGTCGACTACCTCGATCAAATCGTTTCTGTTGCGATTAAATATGGGCTTGAAAAACCCATTCTTTCTGAAGCCAGCGTCGCTAGCGGTGAATGCTCCACTGACACTATAGAGCAGTTAGAGAAGCTTTATGTGTCGCATCTACTTATGTCGATACCCATCGTTAATCTTGATAAGCAGAAACCTTATACCTATTGCTCTCCTTTCGGCGTTGAGCAATTTGAACAACGTAATTTTAAGAACTTACTCAGTACACAATTAAAAGGGGAAATGTGGCGTTTAGCGATTTATTCTCTCTCCACAACCCCAAAACATCCCCCCTATTTATACGGTTCGAATGGACAATATGGCTTCCTCTTTCCATTACGCACGGAATACCTTTTTCTTGAAAATGATTTAGACCATCAACGCTCTATTCGTTTATCTTTACCAAAAGAAAATTACACTATCCTTGAAATAGGCAGTTTGCCCAATGCTGATCGCCTGTACTCGAACTCAGTTGCTTCAAACTATCTTCCTCTTACCTTTGAATCCTCCGTCTCTGCCTCACGAGTGCTTTCGAAGTTTAAGCAAAACTTGTGGCCTGTCACCACTTTACTCTTTATGATTTCACTCACCATTCTTTGGTTATGTGTTTCCTATTGGCACGCAAAAAAAGAAATTGCTCTTCAAAAAGCGGTTCGAGACGCCCAGTTTTTCCCCTATTATCAACCCATTGTAGACGCACAAACAGGTAAAATGCTCGGTGTCGAAGCTTTACTCCGATGGCTTCCCTCTGATGGCCGCGTCATAGAACCAAGCAAGTTCATCCATTATCTAGAGCAAAGTGGGGATATCATTCCAACAACAGAAAATCTCATTACAACCATTTACCGCGACTTATCGTCTTTGATGAGTCAAAACGCTGAGTTTTATTGCAGTGTCAACATCACTCCTCTGCACCTACAAAATGACGATTTTTACCACTATTTAAAGCGGTTTCAGCACGACTACTCAAAACTGACGCTTGAATTGACAGAACGCCAACCGATTGAAAATTTGGCGTTTGCCAGTCAGCGCCTCGCCTTACTCAAAACATTAGGACTTAAAATAAGCCTTGATGATGCAGGTACCGGTTATGGCGGAAACTCCTATTTGCATTATTTCGATATTGACACTATCAAAATAGACAAAATGTTTACACGCTCCATTGATGAAGGAAAATCCGCTGTTCTCGATGGGTATATTAAAATGGCTAAGCAGTTAGAAATGAATCTAGTAGCGGAAGGGGTTGAAAATAAGCTTGAAGCTAACGGGCTTTTATTAAGAGGCGTCTTTCAACATCAAGGTTACTATTACGCTAAACCTATGTCGATTGAAGATCTCCATCGCTGGGCTTTAGATTATGGTTATACTCACGAGCGGGTTAGTGAGGCGCTCTGCTAAAAACATCACGGAGCTTACCTTAGTCAACAACGAAAAGATGCTCTTGCTAATACTCGTGGTTTAGCCTAACTGAGTCCATAAAACGAACACGTCGGGAGTAAAGAAGATAACCACACTCTTTGCTCATTTGTGGCATCACTTACTTAAAGTGGTCCACCAAGTTCCCCTTGTGGGATAACGAACCGTTCCCGCCTTACACATCAGAACATGTACGTCAGAAAACCCTTTTGGCTCGTTCTTTCACGATAGGTCGAAAACCAAGTCCCTTGTGCGTTGCTGATGCTTTCAAACATTGTCATCCCCATTGATGTTGATTCATACTGACTACGTTGATATCGCAGTCTTTGAGATCAAAGTCGAAAAACACATTCGTCGGCTTTTTATTCCATCTGCATACCAACACCCGCATCACCGTAAGAGTGGCTGCCTTCACTATTGCAAAAAGCGCCGCAGATGGGCGCAGGCCTGCGTAATATGCCTAAAAAGTTCAGGAGCCTTACCTGGGGCGACGTCCAAGGCTGTTTTTCTACTCAATTAAGCACGCTGGTTGAGTGGTTCAACAGAGTTACTTGGGAATACCAGACACCACATCCTTTGGGTGTGCGCATTCTACTACAAGAATGCACAAGCCAGTTTGTAGCACGGCTCTTGAGAGAGAGCCCATTGTTTTGTTCTTTTAAAAGAGCAAAACAATGTCCTTAAAAGGAGTTTGAATAATGCAAATTGTATACGGATATTGTCGTAAAAATGAGGCGGGGAATTTATTGGACCGCTTTGTTAAACAAGGGGATTTTGTCAGCTTCAAAGAACTGGGCTCGGTCGGGCGTGAATACATGGCATTTGCTGCTTTGTTGCCTTTTACTGACCGCCTCCCCTTTCCTTTCTATTGGAAGGGCGTTCATTTCGTTTCGGTTCAAAAACACACCCAATCAGTCCGTCAACTCACGCCACCACCATCAAAAAATGCTCGCAAAAAACATTATCGTAAACTCAAGAACACGATAATGACCCCTCAAAATTGGAAACAACACGTCAGTCGCAATCGCGGTTTGAAGTATGTAAACGCTTCCTTGTTGCCTTTAATGTAATCAAGAAGCGCATGGGACTCAACGGCAACATCTTAACTCATGCGGTTTAAAGCCTGCCCAAAAGTCTGACGAACGAACAACGTCCATTTTTCAACCCACCAGATGCACGACACCCCTTTTGATAATGGCGGTGCGATGTCGTGCCTCTTTTATCTACATTTAAAGGTAACCAAATGAAAAATAAAACATCACGCTTTCACTGCCCTCTTACGTATTGGCGTTACGTCTGCACGCTTATGGCCGTCTACTTTGCTTGTGCGTCACCCGCTTACGCCAATGACCTCTTTGCCAGTGGTAAAGATACCGTAACCAACACGGTCGGAACGGGGTCTTCTGGCGAGTTCTACATTTTAGTGGCAGGCCTAATTGGCGGCATCATCGTGGGCATCATGCAAAAGAACTGGGTGGGTGGCATCATCGGCTTTTTCGTTGGCGTGGTGTTCTGGGAAGTTGGTAAAGGGTTTGTAGGCTTATAAACCACATAAGGAGAGCGCGAAACTATTCGCCCTATTTCACCATGGATCATCAAGACAAACAAACCCTCTTCGCTTTTCCAAACTACTTACAAACCGACGTCAAAATAGTCGGATTTCCAATCGATGAAATACTCCCTTCTATCTTGTTGTTTTTGATGTTGTTCAACATCAATCGGTTGGTCGCGGTCGCCGTGTGTATCGGATTTTTCCTCACCATTCGCAGCTTAAAAGTCCGACACGGCCCCAAATTCATCATTCACTTCATCCACTGGTATGGGGATGAC
>NZ_JBFROI010000066.1:0-46479 GCF_041471405.1 Vibrio sp. 10N.261.52.C11 | reverse complement strand
GGTATGGGGATGACACAGCGAATAAAACCATTTTTAAACGCACGCCCCCCGCCACAAAAAAATATTGGATTTACTGATGCTCAATGAACATAACGGCGAGGCGCTTAAAGCGGCTCGCTTTATCAATTACGTCCTCACCGCGGTGGTGTTGATCACCGCCTTAGGAACCGCTGGGTTGAGTTTTGCTTTATTAAGCCAAAACCAAGCGGAAAAGCGCACCTTCGTGCCACCTCATATCGACCGAGCGTTTACGATCTCAAGCGATGCGGTTGATGAAGCGTATCTTTCTATGATGGCCGATTGGTGGATACACCTAAAATTTAATGTCACGCCCTCTAACGTTAAACGTCAATTCAACTTACTCATTACCTACGTGCCGCCTAAATACTGGAGCGGCTTACAAGACAAGTTGATGCGAGAAGCCGAATTTATCATCGAGAACGACGTCACCAGTTTTTTTGAAGTTGACACGCTGTCTATCAACCTGAATGAAATGAAAATACGGGTCAAAGGCACGCTCAACAAAACCATCGCGGGGCGCACACTTGACCCTGAGCCCGTGACTTATCTACTCCAAGCCGATTACTCAAGTGGCTTGATTGAACTTCACACCATCGCCCAAGAGATACCGTTATGAAAATACGCTTGATTTATGCTTTTTTTGGTTTGTTGTTACCCATCATGAGCCACGCCCATACGATTGACGCAAAGACCTACTATTTTGAGCAAAATGATACCATTGTGTTGCCCTTATCCTCGGTCAACACCAACCGTTTAGTAGTGAAAGACGACAAGATATTAAACCTTCATTGCCCTAGAGGGTTTTGTCTCGCTAAAGCCAATCAACGAGACCAATCGGGCTCTATTACCGTCAAACTCAACATCGCCTTGCCTTTTACCGCGCACGTCACCACAGAGAAAGGTCAAAATTTCTCGCTTTTTATCAACCCTAAAGCCGTCCCTGCGGTGGTGAATGAGTTTATTCCGCTTCGCTCTACTGCAGAGAAAAGTGTCTTTGAAAAAGATCTCGAATACCCTTTGGCCTTGGGGCAACTCACCAAACAAATGATACATTGGCAGCGTTCAAAGACGCCTATCCCAGGGTTTCGTGTCCATCCGATTGACCCCGAAACCCTCCCCAAAGACACGTCGCCACTGGCCATTATTCCGCAGACCCTTTTTGTAGGCCGCCCCTTCTCAGGGCTTATTTATCAAGTTAAAAACCAATCCAATGACACCGTCACTCTGACCGAAGCGCAATTTTACAGTTACGCCAGTCGGAGCGCCTCACTTGACCGTTATACCTTACCCCCAGGTGAATCTACACATCTGTACATCATCACAGGAGGTCGCGAATGAAACGATTGAAACAGTGGCTTTTTAGAGAGTCAGACTTAGAGGATGGAGTGCTCGCCAATGACCAAAGTAAGCAGCGTAACCAAATACTCAGCCTGTTAGCCGTTGCGCTCTTAGTCGCAGTTTTTTTTGCGTTTAAAGCCTTTAAACAACCTCGAACCTCGCTAGATACTGCGAAAGAAGTCGTTGAGCCAGCCCCCAATTTTGGGGAAATCATTACTGATGATTTTACCGACAAAGACAACCGCTCAGCCTTGACCTTACAAGGTCAAGACATTGAAGACGTCAAAGAGAAGATGGAAAACCTCAATCGAGACGTCGATCGTTTGATGACGAGCAACGAAAATACGATTTCGCAAATGAAGAAAGAGAACGAGATCTTACGCGAGGAATTACGCCAACATCAAGAAGCGCAACGCACCATCGCCTTGCCATCAACCCAATCGCTACCCTCAAAGGAAGCCGGTCACCTCACCGTCATGGGAGAGCCTGCGCCGTTTGGCTCGCGCCCACTTCCTCCCAAACCTTTGCCCTCTTACGCCACTAATGATCTGCAAAAAGAGAGCTTTCAATACAGCAAAGCCGATAAGGCCTCGTTTGATGACCAAGGGCAAGCGTTTGACTCGTTTGATTTTTTTTGGACAGCCTCCTCAGAGTCAGCGTACCAACGAACCGTCGACAATTACGTCCCGTCGGGCACCTTTGTGACCGCCAAAATCACCGGTGGCGCCGATGCCAATGCCGGGGCGTTCGGCCAAAGTGATACCGCCCCCATCGTGTTTCAAACCGTGCATGAAGGCGTGTTGCCCAATGGAGAAAAGAGCCACCTCAAAGACTGCACCATCATTGGGAGCGTGTACGGTGACCTTTCTTCCAATCGCGGCGTGGCGCGCACTCATACCCTCAGCTGCATTCGGGACGGTCGAATTTTAGATATCCCCGTTCAAGGCACCGTCTTTAACTTTGGGCGCAATGGCATCCGTGGCACCTCGATTTTACGTAACGGCAAAATCGTCCAAATGGCGGGGATCTCAGGCATCTTAACCGGACTGGGTGAGACCGGGGCGGGCTTGGCCAGCACCACCTCAACCTCAGCGCTTGGCTCAACGTCGAGCCTCAACAGCAAGGATGTGGGATTAAGTTTATTGGGCAATGCCACCTCGGACGTGGGGAGTAAGCTTTCGGATTACTACATTGCCTTAGCCGAGTTATATCACCCCTTCATCGAAATCAATCCAGGGGGCATCGTGAATATCGTCTTTACGAAAGGGTTCCCTCTGGATGATGAGGAAGCGATCAAACGCTATGTTGATCATCAGACAAAAGAGCAAGAGCAAGCAAAACCAGACACCCTTTTAGAAACCATCACACTCAACCCTCTCGCGGCAGAAGTTAACCAACAATTAAATTAAGGTCGGCTTTTATGACTATCAAACTTTTCACAGCGCTGCTTATTAGCCTACTAGCAGGTTGCTCTGCGGGCTTTCAAGATGAATTTAGTTGCCAAAAAATCGGCGGTATACCCGGCTGCGCCAGCATGGATGACATTCGCAACATCTCGACACACCCAACAACACAACAAGTCGCCGAGGCTAACGTCCTGGCTTCCCACCCTTTTGCCTTACTGCCAAGACGCACCCGTGAAGGCCATCCTATTCGAACCCAAGACACGGTTAGGAAGGTGGTGATTTTTCCCTTTACTTCGGATGACACCACCACTTACCTCGACACAATGGATATTTACATTGTGTTAGACGAGTCTACCTGGACAGGTCGCCCTGTTCAGGCTATCAAGAAGGATTAACGCCATGGGCGTCTCAAAAGATTTAAAGGGTTTTTATCAAGAAGCCAAACGTGAATATAACCACCTTCATTCTGAACTGCCTTACCGCACTTTTGATGCGCAGCACAGCCTCTTTCATAACAAAAAGGGCGTAGGATTTGGATTCAAATTGAGCGTCTTAACGGGGGCGAATGACGACATGGTGGAGGCATTTAACCGTCTCATCATGGATTTACCGCCTGGCCATAAATGGGATTACCATTTTTCCATGATGGGCCACAACCACGTGAGTCATTTGATTGAGCAAAATACCGCCTTGAAATCCGCTCGTGCGGGTATTTGCAGTGAATTAGCAAAACAAGAAGCCGATTACGCCAACTTTGCGGCTCACCACGGCTTTTTTCATCGTCAGAAGCATTACTTTGACATCAAAGATTACAGCGCGTGGTTGTTTGTCTCCAGTACGGACGATGTTGATAGTGTGTTGGATTGCAAAGAGGCGCTCACCACGACTTTATCCCAAATTGGACTGGAGCTCACGCCGCTTACCCCCGAAGGCTTAATCAACTACGTCGAAGGCATTCTCAATTTTGACCCCACACAAACCGCCCCTCGCGGATCTGACTACGCACCAGAAGCGTTGATCTACAAACAAGTCCTCTCTCCTGATACCGAGTTTTTAACTCGCCGACATTACACCGACGTTCGCTTTAGTAACCGCCAACATCAAACGGTGACCTCGCGGATCATTTCATTGGGTTTACGCAGTACACCTCGAACTTTCCGCCTTTACGCCTTGCCCGATTGTTTTGCGTCCTTAAAGAGCGTGGCCAAAAATGTGCAATGTCCACACCTCATGACCCTCAATTTTCGCCATCAAGAATCGGGCAGTTTTGCGACCAAAAATGGCGGACGCATTGGAGAGCTGGAAAAAACACTCAAGTCCCCGATGGCATTTTTCTTCCCTCAAGCGAAGAAAGAGCAGAGCGAACGCGAGCAAATTCGAGATGAAATGTCGGATGGCATCAACAGCATGGCATACATGCACCTGACGCTGACGTTATTTACCAACAAAAAATCCGAGCGACTGCATCGCACTACGGCCATTAACGCCTTTCGCTCTGGCGGGATTGATTTACAAACCGTCTCGATGCTGCAAAGCCAAGCGCTCATGACGACCTTACCGTTCATGATGACCGATGGGTTTTGGGCCGATTGCGACCGTGCTGGACGCATTCAAACCGTAAAAACCGGCAATGTGGCCAACCTCTTGCCTCTTGTGATGGACGTAAAGAATTTCAGTGGCGGCATGATGCTTCCCACCATGCGCCAACAAGCCTTTTGGTTTAATCCGTTTAATTGTGGCTCAGATAACTACAACATCGCCCTGACCGGAGGCTCCGGGGCAGGAAAATCCTTCTTTGTGCAAAAGCTCGCCGAAACCCTCTTTGCCATGAACGGTAAAATCTGGGCGCTAGATAAAGGAAAGAGCTTTAAAAAGCTCACCTTGATGCTTGGCGGCCGCTACATGACGGCTGAGAAGATTTACCTCAATCCATTCACTCACCTGGAACGCATTGCCATGGGGGATGACTATACCGATGAAAAAGGCGAACAGGTCAACCCTCTCAAGGAAACGCTGCACACCATCACCGGACTCTTTGCGACCATGGCCTGCCCCACACACGAAATGGGAGATTTTGAAAAATCGGTCCTCGGTGATTGCATCATTGCGGCTTGGCAGGCACACAAAAGCGAGACGTTGGTTGACCATGTGCAAGAAGCGCTGTTTGCGGCGGCCGAAAAACAAGGCGGTGATCGCCGCCTTTCTGATATCGCCATGCAACTGAATAAATACCGCTCAGAGGGGATCTACGGTGACACCTTCAATAAACCGTCCATGCTGGATCCCAATGTCCACTTTACCACCATTGAACTCGACGGATTTCCCTCGGACATCATGCGACCGGTGATTTTTGCGCTGATGTCGAGCATCACTCAGCAGATGTACCTTTCAGGCTCCCGTTCAACGCCGAAGATGTGCATCATTGAAGAGGCGTGGTCTCTGATGGCTGGCTCTAATGCACAGGCACAAGAATTCATCAATACCGGTTATCGCACCGCCCGAAAATTTGGGGGTTCGTTTTGCACCGTGACGCAAGGGATTGAGGATTTTTACAGCACACCTGAAGCGCTCGCTGCGTTCAATAACTCCGACATTCACATCACTCTGCGTCAAGGCAGTGGATTGGCGAAATTCATCAAAGACAATCCTTCACACTTTTCACCCTATGAGCAATTTGTCATCAAGAGTTTTGAAAAGTCCTCCATCGCCGGTTACAGCTCTGTCATGCTAAAAACCGGTGATGTAACGACCTTTCATCGCTTGTTTGCCGATCCTTTTACTCGTGCGTGCCTTTCGACAGAGCCGCATGAGTTTGAGTACTGTGAAACCTTGATGAACCAAGGCGTCCCACTCATGGATGCGGTCAATCAAACCGCAGAGCATTTTTACGGACCAGAAATTGAGATCTTCAACACCCTCATCTATGGTAAGGAGGCCAAATGAAATCCATCCGTCACACACGTCTTGTCGGTGCCCTGTTTGCCATAGTGTTGATGATGTTCACGCTGATGGCCGTCAAGCTCAACACCGCCCCTCAAATCGTGGTCTTCGATATCGAACAAACGTTAGCGCAATATCAAGACCAACTCATTGAAGCCAACCTCAGCGATCAGGAGCACAGCGCGCAATTGGCGACCTTTGATACGGAACTCAGGCGGCTCTTGAAAGAATACGCGCAAGCGCACCATCTCGTGATTATCGTGCCAGGCGCGCTCATCAGCGGCGCACCGGATAGAACCACCGAGATCCAACATTACGTTATTGAGGCGCTTAAAAAGGAGTCATGATCTTATGATTGTTCACGGGCATTCATTCATCAAACCAACAGCACTCTCAAAGGTGCTCGGTCTCACTTTACTTGCCATCGCCCCCACCGCTCTTAGTCAACAATTTGGGCGTCAAGGCGAACTTTTCCCTATTGCAGAGGTAGACATGTTGCAATGGATTAACAGCAGATTGACACACTTAGAAGCCACGGGAGAAACCGCAAAGATGCAACAGCAGTTTGTGGAGAACGTAGAAAATAACGTGCGAAGACCCCCTCCCGTTAAAGGGTTGACCGCCACCACCGCGCCCAACACCTTTTACATCGACCCATCATTAAAGCTGGCCACCGATATCAAAGATGCACAAGGTAACCTCCTTTATGCTAAAGGCCTCGTCATCAACCCTTTTGATACCGACACTTGGCCAGTCGACATTCCCAAACAATCATTCGATTACTCGTATGTGATTGTCTTTCTTGATGGTGACGACCCAAGCCAGCGCGCTTGGGCTAAACAATACCGCGCAGATAAGCCGATAAAATGGACCCTCACCAACGGCAGTCCAGAAGACGTCGCCACGGAGTTTGACGCCCGAATTTATTTTGACCAACAAGGTCACTACAGCCGTCAATTTCAACTCTCACACATTCCCGCTCTGATTGAACAAGACGGAGCGCGGTGGAAGATCACAGAGATCGATGTGACGCCGTTCACCACCATAAACAAGAGTGCGACGAACACAAAATAAGGAGAAAGACCTTGAGATCCCATGGGTTATTACTGCTTGGTTTGTTCCTATTTCCTTGGCAAACCCAAGCTCAATCCGCCGCTTGTACGGGGCATTTCTTAAATCCATTGTCTGATATTTGTTGGGACTGCCTATTTCCTATGACACTGGGCAGTGTGCCTCTCATTAGCTCGACATACCCTGACACCGCCAACCCAAGCATGCCGATCTCCTATTGTCCTAAACCCCCGCCCATTTTTATGCAAATTGGCTTAAACATTGGGTATTGGGAGCCGTATTCCTTGGTGGACGTGACGCGAGTCCCTTATTGCATGGTCAACATGGGGATGCAGTTGAGTAATGACAATAGCCAACAAATAGGAGGCTCGCAGCACGACTCAAGCAGCAAAACCAGCGGCAATGCTTTTTATCACGTGCATTGGTACAAATATCCGGTGATTTACTGGCTACAACTGATGCAGTCGGCCGCCTGCATGGCCACGGATAATTTCGATGTTGCCTACATCACCGAGCTTGACCCGTTTTGGGATGATGATGAGATGTCGTTCATTCTTAACCCCGAAGCCATTTTGTTTGGCCACCCCATCACGCAGCTCTCTTGCATCACCGAAGCCATGGCGACCACCACCGGGCGCGTTTTGCCTTTTGATGCGCTTTTTTGGTGTTTAGGCTCACAAGGCAGCGTCTACCCATTAACCGGTAATAGCGCTTACTCTCATACCGGCCCTCAAGTTGGCACACTGATGTTAGAGCGTTTTAATTTTAAAATGCACAGGCAAGGCATTGTGTGGGAAACCCGGGGCGAAGATGGCGCAATCTGTTACCAATGGCCAGAGCCTATCTTGCCGAAAAGTCGCTATCGCTATCAATTGTCGGCACCGATTGGTGATGCCGCTCATTGTTATCCCTATGGCACCACCTCGTCACTTTGGGAGCAAGGTAAAGACAACCCAACCACCGGCGGTAACTTTGGTTTTGTGAACTGGCGAAAACGTAATTGCGTATTTTTATAAGGAAATGAGACGATGTCATTTAGCCCAAGAGCCTCATGGCTGTTACTTATTCTGCTGGTTAGCCCTCTCTCAACAGCCGAGAAGGGTTACTCTCAAGAAGAGCTCAAAGCGCTTGCCAAGCAAGAGCAGACCATTGCAGCGCCAACCAATCACAGTGAACTGACCACCTTTCTTGAACGAGGTCAGCAACATAAGCAAGAAGCGTTGTCGATGAATCAACACCTCGATAACGTGTTGCAAGACTCGCCACTGGCGAGTGTTCTTGGGGTGCCTCAGGAAAATCCAAACAAAAAGGCGCAAGGTGTGATGGTGTTTGTGTCGCTTTCCATGCCAGATAACGCGCTTAGACAGCTACTCAAACAAAGTCAGCAATATCAGGTTCCGCTCGTGATACGTGGGGTACTGCCAGAAGGCATGGTCCCAACCACCTCTCGAATCATGGATTTGTTAGAAGCGTCCGACGAGGGAGAGGCGATTGAGGGCGGTTTTGCCATCAGCCCACAATGGTTTCGTCAATTTAACATCACCCATGTCCCCGTGTTTGTGGCGATTGGAGACGCGTGCAATGAAGCGTCTTGCCCGAAAAATGCTTACGACATGGTTTACGGCAACCTTTCCCTTCCCAACGCATTAACGATTTTAAGCCAAGGCGATGTCGGACACATCGCCAAACAAGTGCTCAATAGGAGTTCCCCTTGAATACGCCCTTTTTGCTCTCTTTCAGCGCCGCTCTCTTAATTTCCCTTCCTACCCTGGCCGACCCACAAAAAAACACGTTTTACGACAACGTGGAATGGGCGAAAAACGCCCAAAATGAGGCTTACAACCCCTCAGAGATGACGCTTAACCTGTCCGACTTCTGCAGCGACAATAATCTAGGGTGTGAAAGCCAAATCCGACAACCTGATGAAGCGGGGATGACTGACGCACAAATCACAAACCAATCCACGTTGGAGTTTGGCAGCAACGAACACGCTCAAGCAATACAAGAGGGGTTTAACAATAATAGTGCCATCATTGACCCCAATGATGATACGTATCGATTCGCCACCCTTGGCATTGAGAACGCCTATGAGATCAGTCATGGTCAGTCTAATCAGTACGTGGATTGTGACAACGCCACGCAGTGCGTCATCGATAATATCGCAAAGCAATGTCACCGGCCGACTCACAACCCAGTACCGTGTGAAAAAGTCCCCGTCGCCTCCGTGAGCCTCAGTGAAGTACTCTACCGCTGTCCATCCGGCTGGACACAGCAAGGGGAGGATTGCCAACGTCCCCTCCCACAATGCCGATACAATAATAAACATTATGTGAGGCAAACGAGAGGTGATGGCATTTTCTCATCGTCAGGAACCATGTATTTATGGGGCGGTAAGAGTGTCTATCCCAACCAAGGCTACACGCTTGGCGAGTTAAAACAGACCTATCACGTTAATTGGCAAGCGAGCGAACACTGGGATAAACGCTACGAGATTTGTCGACCCACCACACAAACGAAAAAAGCCACCTTGAGCTGTTCAAACGGATTCTCCTTATCCGGAGGGAACTGCATCAAAAACACCATGACCTGGCGAACACAATGCCGCCTGATGAACTCGTGCAAGATCACTCGCCAGCAATGTATTGAAGGTCGAGCCACCCGCACCATTAATGGCATACCGACCACGCTTGATTGCTGGAAGTACCGGGTTGACCACCAATGCACTCGACCCAATACGTGCAACGTCCTGCCCGCCGATTGCACCACGACTTCGACCCATTGCAGCCTCCAGCAAAACGGTGTGTGCATTGAGGAGAAAGTCAATAAATCCTGCCCACAACGGCGCTGCAGTGCCACTCAATTAATCTGTGGAGAAAAGAGCTTTTGTCTGGATGGCGATTGTTTTGAAGCCATGGCGACCACTTCAAACCGCTTTAATGAAAGCACCTCAGCCTTAGCCGCCCTCGCAGAAGCCGCTGACGGTCTTGGCGATCCACCAATGATATTTACAGGCAAAGGCATGAAATGCACAGACGCGGCTTTGGGTTTTGCCGACTGTTGTAAAGACGGTGGTTGGGGCACGAGTATTGGCGTGACGCAATGCAACGATGAAGAGAAGGCGCTCGGCCAAGCCAAAGAGCAAGGGCTTACGATTGCCCTTGGCAGTTATTGCGCAGAAAAAGTCTTAGGCGCGTGTATCCGGAAAAAGAAGACCTACTGCGTCTTTGACAGCAAGTTGGCACGCATCATCCAAGAGCAAGGCTCGAAAGGCCAGTTAGGTATCAGTCTGGGAACCGCCAAAACCCCCATTTGCGGCGCCCTTACCCCCGAGCAGCTTCAAAACATAGATTTTGAACGCCTCGACTTTTCGGACTTTTATGACGACATGCCCCGCAACACCAACCTGCCTTCGGCAAAAGAAATCCAAGAGCGATTGCAAAGCGCTTATAGACCTTAACTTAATCAATGATGAGGACATGATATGGACCCCCTACTCCCTCTACTTGTGGCCACCCTGTCGACAACCGGGTTTGCTACCACCCTGATCCGCCATCTTCTGTTCAAACGAAAACTCCATCAGCTCAAGCAAGAAATGATGAGGCACCAACAAAAACACGGTAACGATGAAGCACTTTGGATGTTATTTCACACGCGCACCCACAAGATGCTGAGTTTCTGGCAATAATGAGGTCACACCATGAAGGACTTATCCACAAAAACGGTGAACAACTCAATTAACCGATTAACAATCAAACCCCTACCGTTAATGTTGTTGGCTTTATTGGCCTTTCACAGTATCGCCGATGAGCCCCCCAAGGGGTGGCGCTGGTATAACGAGACCAAAGCGCCCAAAGTCCCTCCCAAAGAGGAGGAGAGCCTCCCCCCCAACAGCGTCTCTACCGTGATGAGCGCCACCGAGCAGATGCAATGGTTCCACCGCGCGTTTGATGAAGCGTTAAACGATGCCACCATTAACCCAACCGATGAAGAGAAAAATCTAAAATTGATGAAGCTGAAAAAATTCATCGATGGCAAGACCACGCAAACGGGCATGACCTTCAAAAAGCTCATCAACGAACACCCCGAATACTCGTACACCAAAGACCGCCCCACAGAGCAAGCCGCAAGAGCGACGTACTATCAAGGTATCCAACTCAAAAACGAAGCCACTGTGCGTCAATTGGTACAAGAAGGTTGGGGCCTCTACTTCATCTACGAAGGGCAAGACGCCTTATCTCAAACCCTAGCACCCTCAATCCAAGACTTTGCCCACCGGTACCACATCGAACTGGTCGGGATCAGCAAAGACGGTCAGACCTTTGAGACGATTAATGAAAACCGTATTGATAAGACAGGGCGTGTACAGGTGCGCTACACACCGGCTTTAATGCTGGCCAATATCCACACCAAAGCACTCAAGCCCCTCGCCTACGGCTTCATTTCACAAAAAGACTTGCTCTCTCGCTTTCACAACGTCGCGACCAATTACCAAGACAGCGACTTTTAACTTAAGGACGCCCCGATGAACGCTTTTATCCGCACGTTATTGTTGAGTACGCTGATGACGCTCGCCTCAACCTCCCTCACTCAAGCGCAACCCCCTCATGCGATGACAGGCCAATACGCCTTGGTGTTCTTCCATTTTAGTCAGTGCGCTGAGTGTCACCACTTTGCCCCAACCATGAAGCGGCTAGAGCAAACTACTCAACTACCTGTGTACGATTTCTCCTTTGACGGACAACCCATCCCCGGTTACGCGATGCCTATACCGACCAACTCTGACATCACCGCTGCGTTTTTTGGGGATCTCAAAAACGCCATTACGCCCGCCACGTTCTTAATCAACGTCAGCAATGGTAAGTACGTGCGTTTGAGTGAAGGCAATGTTCCATACACTGAGCTGCTTAAGAGCTACCAAGCCTTGCGCGCCGATGTGGCCATCATGGAGAGTTTACAATGACGCGACCTACCCTCCTGGCTCTCTTAATGAGTCTTTCATGTTCACTTCATGCCGGCGGCTTGGGCGACGCCATGAACAGCTTTTGGGATGACAGCAGTTTTAACAGCAACATCACGAACCCAAGTGCCTATCAGGGTCAATCCGCCACCTACTATAATGCGGGCAGTTTGTTTGCTCGCACCAACATCAAAAACATTCAACTGGCCGCCATCACCTTGCCTTCTGTCAGCGCAGGGTGCGGTGGCATTGACGCCTTTATGGGCGGCTTTTCTCATATTAACTCTGACCAACTGGTGGCTTTTGGTAAAGCCGTCATTGCCAACGCCGTGCCCTTCGCGGTGGATTTAGCGCTGCAAACTTGGGCGCCGAGCATCAAAGAGAATCGGGACAAACTGCAAGCCATTGCTGATCAGTTCCTCACCACCTCGATGAACTCTTGCCAAGTAGCGCAATCGGCGGTCTCTGGTTTAGCGGCCTTTACCGATGGGGAAGCCAAGCGACATGCCTGCGCCACCCTAGGCACGCAAAGCAACGCTTTCGCTGATTGGTTAGAAGCGCAACACGAATGTCGCAACGTCCGTACCAACCAGAGCACACTGGCTAGCAACACCGATGACGCCACGGCGCACGCAGTGAAAGTGAACTTAAATGTGGTGTGGGATGCGCTCATGAAAAGCGCTTACCTTCAAGACAATCAAGAGGTCGCCGAGTTTATCGTAAGCCTCACTGGCACCGTCATTTACGACGCGCAGGGGACGCCAAGCTACATTCCGGCCATGTTAGTGGGTAACGACACCGCCATTAACGCCCTTTTGACCGGAGGGGATTTGGAGGTGTATCGATGCGACAACACCGAGACCTGCCTTTCGATGAGCCTAAGCGCCATCAGCCTAAATGAAAGCCAAGCCTTTAACGCCAAAGTGCGCCACACCGTCGATACGCTCTATGCCCACTTACAATCTGACCAACCTATCACCGACTCAGAGAAGAGCTTTGTTGAACTCAGTGACATTCCTATCTTAGCAATGCTCATTGATGATGCGCACCTCAACCTACAACCAGAAAGCCATTTATACGCTCAAAATATTGCCGCCGATCTCTTGCATGCCTATCTCAACAACATGCTGATGATCGTCAATCAATCCATGACCAACCTCGCTTCGGTTAACCCAACCGACGTCAATCGCACTCTCGAAGGCATCAACAGTGCAAGGGATTACTTACAAACCATTCGAGACCGTCACAAAACAAAATTGAACGCGTACTTAGCCCTCACTGAGCGCTTAAAACGCAAACGAAAGCTCCTTAGCCAATCGGCAAGTGACGCTACCCTATCGAACCTCACCTTTGGCCATTAAAGGAGATCCCCAATGACCTTAGACTTTTATCTCTATGGCGCAGGCCCTCAATTACAACGAGCCTTGAACGCCGTCGCCACTTTTTTTACCACCAACACCTTTGGCTCGTTAATCGAAATCGCCTTACAACTGGCCTTTATCATCAGTGCCACCCTATTTTTTGTGTCTCGAGACGCGAAACATGTGATGCGTTTTATGTTCATTTACTTGGCTATCCCCACTTTTCTTATCAGCATGAAAGCCACCGTCCATATCAATGACGCGCAAAATCCTATGCGCATTTATTACGTGAATAACGTGCCTTACATCGTCGCAATACCCGGTTGGGCGGCCACCACGTTCATGCACGGCTTAACCGAAGGCATTGAAATCGTCTTTAGCAGTACAGAGGATGAAAGCTACAGCTCCTCAGGCATGGTGTTTGGTTCGAATTTATACACGTTGCTTCGTAGCGCCAACGCCGAAACCATTGATCTGCAACGCTATTGGAAAGACTTTTATCACAACTGCATCGTCGGAGACATTCGAATTAACAAAAAATACACCATGCAAAACATCCTGCAAGCACCGGATTTGCTGGGTTTTCTCGCCACAAAATCGATGTCCCCCATTCGTGGGCTCTATAACCCCCAGGGTCAATACAGAACCTGCCGCGACGCGTTTCCTGAACTCACTCAACAATTTGATGAAGAGGCCAATCAAACCATGAATAAACTGGGCGCGTATATCTTGGGACGAGAGAGCAACATCCAATCAACGTTCTTAAGAAACGCCATCGAGAATAGTCACCAAGATTTAATTGGGGTCAGTAACAACGCGGTCGATATTTTAAAACAGAACATGGTCATCAACATGACGCGATGGAACATCGAAAACACGCACCGAGGTATCGCGGCCAACTACGCCTACACCGCCAACCAAATGCAAACCACCACCATGTGGGCCAACATTGGGCTGCAAGCCAAAGAGTTCATTCCAATGATGCACTCGATAGGAGTGATTTTGTTTGTCTGCTTTGGGGCGATCATTGCCATCATTGCCTTGCTGCCACATATGGCGCTGCCTGTCCTTAAAAACTACGTTGGCAGTTTTTTCTATCTGGCCACTTGGCCTATGATATTCACCATCCTCAACGCTATCATGATGTGGTTCTTAGAAGGGGCGACCCAGGGCGCGACACAAGGGTTACGCGGCATTACCCTCTCGAACATGAGCGGCATTGATTACGTCAACACGCGTTACGCCTCCATTACCGGATACTTGATGATGTCCACCCCCGCGATTGCTTTGGCGTTAACCAAGGGCGCAGCGGCCATGATGAGCAGCTTAAACTACCAACTGGCGGGGATGATAAACCAAACCAATGCCCGTACTTCAGCCGCGGCCTCAAGCGGTGACATCAGTCACGGTAATACGCAAATGCAGACCCACACGTTTAACAACGTCAATGGTAATAAGTTTGATACGTCGACCCTGTTGAAACAGCACGGTACCACCACCCAAGACACTAAAGGTATGCTTTCAACGCAATACGGGGATACCACCGTATATGACACCAGCCCTACCGCGTCGAATTTCCAATGGAACGTCGCATCAACCAGTCAATACAGTGAAGCGGTGCAAGACTTGCACACCAATGCTCAATCGAACCTCTCGACACAACAAGCGGCCTTGTCGCAAAGCACACAAAGTGGCTCTCAACTGATGGCCGATTGGAAAGAGAGTTATTCTTCAACCCAAGGTTACGGTTTAACTCATGGACACGGTGCAACTGCTGCGGCTTCAAAAGGCTTAGAGCAGGTCAACTCCGCCACTGAGCAAGTCAGTGCAGCAACCGGATGGAGCCATGAGAAAGCGAATGCCTTCTTACACTCTGCGTACGGCGGTTATGACGTGAATGCAGGACTGTCAAGCGGCGCTCTCGGTGACGCCGTAGGGTTTAATGGGAGTGTGAACGCGTCCACGGGACAAAAATGGACACAGGAAGACCGCGAAACGCTCAGCAGCATGAGCAACGAGCAACAAAGCCAAATGCAAGCCGCTATCGAATCCTACCGCTCTGGTGCCAACCAAACCATCGATGCGAGCAACCGCCTCACGGCCGACGAACGTAATACGGAGATGGGCACTTACGCCACTGGCTTTACGGCGAACTTTAGTGAGACGCAAGGCTTGATAACGTCCACGACACAATCTCAGCAAGAGGTCGATACGCTCAGCCAAGTTAACAGCCAAGAGCATCGTCAAGTGGCGAGCCTGATTGAGAAACTGGAAATACCATTCCAAGATTTTGTGGAGGAGCAATATAAATCTGAAGAAGGACGAGCAAAGCAGATTCTTACCGGTAGTAATGATAAATCACGCCAAGATCGAACAAATGAATGGGAAGCATTTAAAACAACCGACACGTTTAAAGATTTTGTGCTCGCCAGCGTACCCACTCAAGAAGAGCACGAACAAACCTTTAATCCTGAGCCGACCCAAGCCGAGTGGCAAACGATGGTGGGCGAACAATACAAAGGTAAAGCTCTAGGCAACACCAGCCAAACGGTGATTGAGCAGCATGAACAGCGCGGCGGCACTGAGCGTTATTACAACCCAGACAACCACTCACAAATCGTGGAGGAGACACGTGAACAATTTGAGGTCACCAGTAACCGTGTTGAGCCACCTTCCACCTTGCAGCCAACAGAGAATGAGGAGGATAAAACCCGAACTTAAATATAAATAATGGTTAATTATTGAGTAACCCAAGTAAGGTATCAAAACAACCTAGTATTATACACAATATTAAATGGAGAGAATAATGATGATGAAATGGATCGTATTAGGCTTATTCACATGGTGCTCTTTTTCAGGAGCTACGGCACAAGGTTTTGATGAACTTTCAGGCAGTAAAAACAATCCAGCCTCTATGACGTATTACTTGGAGTATTATAAAAAGACGAATAATCAAGAATATCAATACTTATTAGCCACCGTTCGTGCTGCTGCAGATACGGTAGATTTTTATACCACTCGATTAGATGCTCGCGATCAGCGCATTGATTATTGCTTGCCCATGAAAGATGCAGCCAATCGCGACACTTTATATAACTGGAAAACAAAAGAGCTAATAGATCTTATCAATAACCAAATTGAGCATGATCCTCGTGTAAAAAAATATAATAGGCTTGCGGGCTCTATCGGAAGCTACCTTGTTGCCGCTCTCAAAGAGCAATACCCTTGCCCTGTACAAAAGCAGTTGTAGGCTGTTGGTTTACCCTACCAAAAGTTATCCATTATTATCATGCCGTTCGCTACTACCCCCGTGATATCTCACGGGGGTAAACTTAGACCAAGCTACTGACTTGCCGCGTTTTTCAAAGTAATGATGACTGCGCCCTCTGCTGTGTCCTAATAGGCTGATATATACCTATAGGCTTTCAACCAATCCAAGTTCATTACTTGTAATCTGGTTTAATTTTTTGCTGAAACTCCCCCTGTTGATCCCTAACATCCTAGTAGCCTTTGATTGATTACCGCGCGTATGAGTTATCAACTCAGTAAACAATGTTTTTAGCACCGTAGGAGTAACCCAAGACATATCCGAGCTAGCTGATTTATTATCAAACCATGTTAGCTCCAGTTCTGCTCGGATAAGTTTTTTCAAATGGTCTTTGTTGATTGGGGTTAGTTGGTCATTCATATAAATTGGAGGTTGTTAATCGATTTTATCATGTTGGCAAATTTATCATGAAAGTGCCTTAAAATCCGCTCACTCCCAAATTTGATGTCATGCAGGCTTTGGTTTGTAGTCGCTTGGTGGGCACAGTCATCTTGACTTGAGTATGTCGTCTACTCGACAATTATGAGTTAGAAGTGTTCGGATTCCGAACAAAGAATCCGACTTCAAGCGTTGCCTTCCCTGCCCTAGCTCATCAATAGCTATCATCCTGATAAATATCACCTTACAAACTATACCCATCATCTATCGCTTGTGTTTTAATGCATCTAAACGCTTATCAGGTAATCTTCAAATGGCACGAAAACACGATGGAATCATATGGCACTTAATGGACGCTCCATGGTGGTTAAGTGTAGTACTCTCTGCTTGTATTTATTTTGGGCTTTCATACCTATTGCCTAGCTTGGCCGTGGATAGCAATAATTTCATCTTTGAAGCTATTGCTCCAAACTTGCCCTTGATGGCTCCATATTTTACGTTCTTATTTCTTCTCCCCGCACCGATAGCGTTTTTCAAGCAATATCAGAGGAAAAGAAACTATCTCAAGACGAACAATCAGATTAAAATTCAGAGGAATACTTCCCCACTAAATCACCTGACTTGGATCGAATTTGAAAGTTACATCGGAGAATACTTTAAGTCTCAAGGGTATGCGGTCAAACAGTCTTTCGCTCAAAAATCTGATGGCGGTGTTGATATTTGGCTTACAAAAGATAGTGAATTAAGCCTTGTACAATGTAAGCATTGGAAAACTCGCAAAGTGGGTGTGCAAGTTCTAAGGGAAATGTACGGTGTCATGATCGCGAACAATGCCAGTAAGATGATTATCGTAACTTCAGGAGGCTTTACTTCTGAGGCTGTCGCTTTTTCTCTAGATAAGCGTCTGTGGCTAGTCAATGGCAGCGAACTAGTACATATGATTGAAGATGGGCGCAGCTTTCAAAATAAACCATCAATATCGCCCCAAACACACAGGGCAGGCGTCGAATCTATGATTTGCCCTAGTTGCCAATCTAAGCTTGTAATGCGTGTTGCTAAGCAAGGAGCTAAATCTGGTATGTCTTTTTATGGTTGCTCTACGTATCCAAAGTGTCGTTATACTTGCGACTGCTGAGTTTTAATCTATTCGCAATACACGCTTGTTGTAGAAAGTAATCTTTGATATCCCGAAAGTTGCTGCTGGCATCTATTGCTATTTGGCATGGCGAACAACTGATTTATTGCGGTATGTCTAGAAGACAAATCGAAAAGAACAGTCATAAGCCCAAATTTGGTCTAATCACACGTATTCAAAGTCATGCTTCTGGTCGCTTAAGTGTTGACCAATTTTTTGGGTACGTTGCGAACTGTTTGGTGATTCCTAGTTTGAAACCATCTGAACCCCCTCGCTTTGCTTCCGGAGACCTCAAGCTCGACTCTCTAACGAAAGAAGACATCCACCAACCTCTTGAATTTCAATATGTTGTTGTCGATACAAGCGAAGGGGCTTACAAGCAAGAAGACAAAGCTAGGTCTGGCGAGACATTGGGGCAATTACCTCTTTTAAACCCTCTCTAGATAGGTTTTGTCCAGGGAGAGTATGCTAGAGCTGATCACACAAAGGTTGATCAGTTTTAAAAACGTTTTTGGATATAAATGATTTACAACCACTGCACTAAACCGTTTCTATCAGATTAGAAAAAGTATCTTGGAACCTTAAGCGATTGTTATACCTTTGTTTGTTCATACGCTAAAGTTATAGGTGTAAAAAAGCCGATTCAACTGTATTAGTTTGAATCGGCTTAAAAAATTGATGAGCAAGAGCATATTCGATTATGCAACTGCTTTGGCTTTCTCAATTGTTGAGTTTTGAGACTCTGAAGCAGCGACGATCACTCTTTTATAAACTTTTTTCTTTTCACTTGAAGATGTACGCTTCACAAAATTTGACAATGGTGATGAAGCAACCTTCTTACTGCTAAAATTAAACATAAAGCCTCCTATCAACCTTTAAATGCCCACAATTTTGTTTACTTCTTCTACAGTATAATTCGGTTTCAGATAAGGTTTCAAGCTACTAACGTTACTATGATAAGTTCTAGTGCTGCCATCATTATCTTTCATCAACAAGTCGACTTGGATCTTTTTACCGAATTTTTCCTTCAACGCCTCTATAACTGTCTGAGAACCAAAGAATTGTTCTACGAAGTGTTCAGGGAGAATTTTTCGACCTTCAACTTTTTCTCTCGCGTTAACAAATTCCCATGCTAGTTCAGGGCGTTGATACACAAATATTATCAGTACATCTCTGTCTTTGTCTAAAGATCTTTGAATGTTTTTTTCCGCTACATGGTAGCTTGATAACGTTCCGTCTAACAAAAAACTCTGACCATTCTTAAAGATATAGTCCATCGAACGTTCAACAAGAATAACAACTGCACGCTGAAATAGGTATGAATTCGAACCATCGTAATCTTCAAATTCAATGCGCAAGTCATCAGGATCTAGGCGAAGAACTTGCACATGACCATCAGAGATGGAAGCAACTAATTCTTTAGATGATTCTGTTTTCCCTGCCCCTGGAGAGCCACTCATAAAAACAGATACAGGAGCCTCTTCTGGAAGGTAGACTGCTTTATCAGTAAGCCTTCTACAAATCTTAGTCCTGTTTTTCTTGGCAAAGATGACTGCCCTGTCCCTGATTGCAAGTTCTTCGTCATTAAGATCCAAGATGACCATCTCAAAATTAATATATTTCGCACATTATACACAATAATTAACGCCTAAAGGCATAACTTGCTCTAACTCAAGTGCATTTCAATACGTATAAAAAATTCATGTGAAATATGGAGTTGAGCACTATGAAAAAGTTCGCCTAACAAAACTAGGAACCAACCATGAGCTAAATTTGGCTAACTTAGGGGCGACAAACATACAGAAGAGTAAACACTCTGAGAAAGAGCCACTGGTAAAAATTCAAACTGGTAGTTAACATAATGACAAAGTCGCTTGGTACTTAAGGTACGACAGAATCGCTTGGTGATCACATCAAACTGGTAGGTATCGAAACAAGCTTTTGGACACAAACGTGCTAGAAAATGCCACGGGTAAAAATTCAGCCTACGAAGGTTCGGGACAAAAATGGACACAGGAAGACCGCGAAACGCTCAGCAGCATGAGCAACGAACAACAAAGCCAAATGCAAGCCGCTATCGAATCCTACCGCTCTGGTGCCAACCAAACCATCGATGCAAGCAACCGCCTCACGGCCGACGAACGTAATACGGAGATGGGCACTTACGCCACTGGCTTTACGGCGAACTTTAGTGAGACGCAAGGCTTGATAACGTCCACGACACAATCTCAACAAGAGGTCGATACACTCAGTCAAGTCAACAGCCAAGAGCAACGTCATCTGGCCAGCCTGACTGAGAAACTGGAAATACCATTCCAAGGTTTTGTGGAGGAGAAATATAAATCTGAAGTAGGACGAGCAGAACAGATTCTTACCGGTAGTAATGATAAATCACGCCAAGCCCGCGCTGATGAATGGGAAAAATTTAAAACAACCGACACGTTTAAAGATTTTGTGCTCGCCAGCGTCCCCACTCAAGAAGAGCACGAACGTACCTTTAATCCTGAGCCGACCCAATCCGAGTGGCAAACAATGGTGGGCGAACAATACAAAGGTAAGGCTCTAGGCAACACCAGCCAAACGGTGATTGAGCAGCATAAACAACGCGGAGGCACTGAGCGTTATTACACCCCCGACAACCACTCGCAAATCGTGGAGGATACACGTGAACAATTTGAGAGTACCAGTAACCATGTTGAGCCACCATCAACCTTACAGCCAACACAGAAGGAGGATCAAACCCGCTCTTAACCTATAAATAATGGTTAATTATTGAGTAATTAAAATGAAAAATCGTAACGACCTAGTAAGATACACAGTATTAAATGGAGGGATTAATGATGAAATGGCTCGTATTAGGCTTAGGCACATGTTTCTCTTTTTTGAGCTTAGCCAATAGTCAAATTCCAGAAATCGACCGACTCAGCAGTGGCAACAGCCCTGCAGATATGAGTTACTATGTTGAACATTATCAAAATCCGGGGAGTCCTGAGTATCGAGATTTATTGATTGGTACTCGTGTCGCTGCTAACGCCGTGAACTTTTATACCACCCGTTTAGATACTCGCGGCCAACGCATTGATTATTGCTTGCCAATGAAAGATGCAGCCAATCGCGAAACATTATGGGAATGGAAAACCAAAGATCTGATGACAATTATCGACAACAGACTTGAACACGATCCTCGTTTAAAAAAATACGGCAAAGCAGGCATTGGTGGCAGCATCGCCAGCTATCTAACCGCCGCATTAAAAGAGCAATACCCTTGCCCAGTGCAAAAGCAATTTTAAGCTATTGGTTTACCCTGCCAAAAGTTATCCGTTCTTATCATGCTGTTCGCTGTAAATCCCCGTGATGTATCACGGGGGTAAATTAGACCAAGCTACTGACTGGCTGGCGTTTTTCAAGGTAATGATGGCTACGCCCTCTGCTGTGTCCTAATAGGCTTGATATATATCTATAGGCTTTCAACCAATCCAAGTTCATTATTTGTAATCTGGTTTAATTTTTTGCTGAAACTACCCCTGTTGATCCCCAACATCCTAGCAGCCTCTTGAATTTCAATATGTTGTTGTCGATACAAGCGAAGGGACTTAAAAGCCAGAAGACAAGGCTCTAACTTACTTGTCGCTCTCCAATTTTCCAAGCTATGTACTTGTAAACTTGCCTACCGCAATCATCTGATACATAATGACACTACCATCTGATAAGGAGTTATTGTTATGTCACAAATGCAAGCATTCAAGCCTGTTAAACAGCCAGCTAGCTTTTGGCAGCAAGTAGGTATTCCATCGCGAGGGGTAACCCTTTATGAGTCTGTTCATAAAGGTCTGGATTTTGATGTTTTTGACAAACTAGCCAAGCACTCTAAATTGGAAAAGAAAGAGTTGGCTACCGCTGTTACAATTCCACCAGCCACACTAAACCGCAGATCGAAAGCGGGACGTTTTAACAAAGACGAAAGTGATCGTTTGTACCGTTTTGCTGAGATATTCAACCAAACCATCAACTTGTTTGAAGGTGATATCTTGGCCGCGTGTGAATGGATCAAATCCCCTGTGGTTGGTTTGGGTAATCGCCGCCCTATCGATATGGTTGCCACAACTGCTGAATCAGAGGGTGTGCTAAACCTAATTGGACGATTAGAGCATGGGGTATTTTCTTGATCACTTTGTACCGAATCGTAAAGGAAAAGTGGGAAGAGTCAGCTTTCGATGGCGAAGGCTCCAGACTGTACGGAGGGCGTTGGAATTCTATTGGACGGTCTGCGGTTTATGTTGCGGCGTCAGAGTCACTTGCCATTTTAGAAATCTTGGTTCATCTCAAAAATACCAAAGTACTTGAAAATTATGTCTTGTTTACGTTGGAACTGGATGAAGCCGATGCTTTGGTCCTTGAAAATGACGACTTACCGGACAACTGGAATGAAGAGCCAGCCCCGCTTCAGACAGCCGAAATAGGTGATCAATGGTTATCGAGCTATTCAAGCTTGGCGCTGGCGACCCCATCGGTGATTGTGCCTCGCGAACAAAACTATGTGCTCAACACAAAACATCCAGGTTATCCAAAACTCATCAAAACGGCCAAAAAACACGAAATTTCTTTCGATACCCGGCTTCTATAAATCAGCGATTCCCACTGTAAATGTCCGAGGACATTAAAGTTTGTCAGTTCCAATAAAGTCTGTTCATTTCCAATATAGTTTGATCTGTTTTTGGCTACATCAAGTTAGACGGCGAAGATAAGTTAAACCACTTTCTGCCCAGTTATGTTTCACAGAAAAAAGCGGTTCAACACTCCTCAGTGGAGTTTAGGCTATTAAAACTAATGCAATCGCACAAAAATTCAGTCTTGTTTTTCACTAGATAGAGCTAAACGAAATATTGTAATTAACGGTTCTAAATCGAATGATACCCCTTCAATATTTGCATCAATCCATTCTTGTTGAGTAATTTTAGGCCACTCGATGGTGTAGCCAAGGATAAATACGAGTTCTTCAAAGAAAAAACGTAAAGTTCGCCATTACCTTCCCTAAAAGGATGTAACAAATTTAATTCGCAAAATAGATTGGCTAATTCTTGGATAAGATCGGGCAAAGCCAAATTGTCTAACGAAGGGATAATACCAAATAATTTTGAAGCTTCAGCTTCAATCCTAGAAACGGTACAGAATCGAGTGTAGCCTTTACTTCTCGAACTTGACCTGCCCATTCAAAAATATCTTGGAATAGATGGTGATGTAGACACTTGAGGTGATTGAAGTCTAAATGCTTGATTTCAGAAACATTACTTTTGTATGAAAGGTACCTATAACTCGTAAACTCAATTTCGGCTTTTTCAAGTTCATCTGAGTCAAGTATATTCAATCTGTTAATTAAAACATCAGAATTTGAGTAACAGTATTTGTCCTGATCAGCACCATATTTATCTCGCATACTTGCGTTTTAAATCTTCAATGGTTTGAACGTTCGATTTCTTATTTATCGTCATGCCTTCATAACCCAAACTGGTTTTGAAGTTCTTTAAGCTAGGGGTAAATGTAGCTTTTTGGCGCTTTGAATTTGAGGTATTGACCATATCAATGTTCCTCTTGTTGGTTGTATTAATTGTACATGACTAATCAGCTAATGTCATGAAGTAGCGATTTTCGCAAAGCCAAGTGAGCCGCGCAGCAGCATTCTATTCTAGTAATGTCACTGGCAAAGTTTTATCCAGAGGCTTCATTGGCCTAAAGTTTTACCCGTGGCACTTTTCTCTCAAAGTGCCAGCTAACTCAGAGCTGCCCCAAAAACGTCACAATCTGAATTTTTACACGTGGCATTTTCTAGCTCGAAAATGCCCCAAAATTGTTCAGAGCTAATGCTCTACATATTCTAGGGGGCGTACGTTTTCCATATCAAATCTAATCCGATTAAGGATAGTCAGACCGAGCTTATTTTGGGCATATATAGATTGAAAATCGTATTACTCCGAAGCCGCCGGAGCTATACGGAAACTTTCGCCAATTTCTGACGTTCGCATCCTAGTCGCTAGGCAATACGGGCATGAAATTGAACGTGAGTATAATTCGCGTTATGATTGGCTGCGTGTAAGTACGAAAAAATCCGTCTGTTAAGCGTTATATTTTTAGGAGAGTAAATGGCTCAAAATAAAAAAGTTCTTGTACATTACTTCAATGCATCATATCGGTATTATGAGGAGTCAAAGTTAGTTACTTATGCACATGGTCAAGTTGGACCTCCTGGTTTAGCCACAGAAATTCCACCGCCGGTGCTGATATGTGCTGAGGGTTATATTCCTGTTTTTACAGTTGAAAAAAAGTGGGTGATTAAAGAAAATACGTTTTGGAAACCAATATTCATAAATAAGCATTATCATGCTGGTTATATTTGGGGTCACTATATTCCATTCGCTTTATCTTTAGGTGATTTCCCTTTATATAAATCATTGCCGCAAATTTTCACAAATGTGCATTTGCCATTTTTAATTCAGCAAAAAATAAGGAATATCCACAATAAGTATTATCAGCTTAATGTGTTGTACTCGAAAACAAAAGGTAACTTTCAAGGGGAAAAATTTATACCAATCGATGGGCCAAAACTAGGTAATGATGGAATGCATTATCATGCATCTCCTAGCTTTAACTACGAGTATCATTTTGTAGCTGAAGAGCTAATAACGTGTATGAAATCTATACTCGACTATTTGGTGCAACTAACATCGATCATGGTGGATAGAGAAACTTCTGTAAGTAAAAATAAAGTATTAAAAAGTGAATTAGGGAATTTAGGTGCAATCAATACCCCTAGCAGTGTTCTTGAAAAGCTAATATGTGGTGATGGCGAAGGGTACATGAGGGATAATAGTGAATTTCTTACAATTATTAATGAACTATCAAATAGTATAAAACACTCTATGATCCACTGCTGGACATACAATGAATATCCAGACAGCGAACCTATAATTTTGTCATATCAAGCAAAATCTAATAAGTTCTCGAATCCAATTATTTATCATTGTCACAGTCTTGAACAATTGATGATCGGCTTCCGAAATACAGTTAAAAGGCTACTTTGGAACCAAAAAAGGTACTCTGTAAGTGAATGAAAATATAATTAATAAAGATTAAACGCTGTGAATCCAGTGTGTAATCGAATTGTTGAACAAACTCGATGCCTCTAGATAAATAAATTGTGCGATATTTTCTGCGGTGACTTCACCTCGATGGTATTCTCAAGTGTACATTACCTTCTTTGCTTCAGATTAACTATTTGCCATACTTGAGATTATTCATTAACTGCTAATTTAGTAAAGACTCTGACAAATAAATGTCCAGAGGCTTCATAGACCTGAAGTTTTACTCGTGGCACTTTTCTCAAAAAGTGCCAGCTAGCTCAGATCTGCCCCTAAGTGAGTTTCAAAACATTTATCCCGGACTTTAGATATGCGAAATTTGCATTCGAAAAAGTAATGCTATTCTGAAACTAGAAAAAGAATAGCTATGCACCGACTGGGTAAGAAGAAAGTGCTAGAACACTTGACCTAGCTCGCTCTGGGACAAAATGCGCGTTAACGCAATTACTCTCTTTTTGCTGATGAGGAGTTAGTTATTACAAATTTTGGACATTAGCCAACTCAATGTTACCTGTCACCCCTGAGGGTTACTCACCTCATGGGATATAGCTTCACCAGAGCATCACGAAAATGTGGTCAAAGAGACCAAGTTATAGAACTTTCCATTTTCATGAAGCGACCACCAATCTCCATCTCGCCCAACAACTGCTACTAGGCAAGGTTTTTGGCCTCTTAAATTTAATTTCCAGTTTTGAAAATCGAGACTTGAAGGGTAAGGCAGATCTTGAGGGTGAGTATGCCACTCGCCTAGATAGTTACTAGTTCCACCGGAAAGTCGATTAGCATTAACAATAGCTAATTGGTGGTGGAAAAACTTCCGAATGAAACGAAAGCGCGAAGCACGGTCTTCGGTAGAGGGGGTTGTAACTTCCTTAACTATAAAGTTTTCCCCTCTTCGTTCGCCTATCAGCACTCCCCCTGCTTCATGGGCGGCAGGATCAATTTGGCGTAAAGCGCGCATAGCATTAACTGCGCGAGGCTCTATTACGACCAAACGCGTACCGTTAGAGCCTTCTACTTCGTAGACTAATTCAATATCACACTGACTCAACGAGCTCTTCCTCTACCGCAAACTTTACAATCAGTCCAAGGCTTGAGCACCAATCGTTTTTGTGACTTCGTTTTTTCGCTCGTTACCTTGGTATAAGTCCATTTAAGTTTAGGTTCTAACGTATTCAATACTGCCTCGACTACCAAAGCAGCAGAAATCACGCTGACGTTCGCATCGTATGGGGTATAAACACTCCCACACGAATATCGAGAAGTGTCAAAATCTGGTTGAGCAACTTCAGCCTTTGCTAATTTCTCCAAGCAACCATAGCAAGCCTTACCGTTGTCGATAAACGCTATTGACTCTTGACCCCAGCGATAGTTCAAACCATGAATAATGATCGGCGGATTCGACGGAATTTCCCTAACAGTACCAGCAAGAGCTAGGCTAACAGGTACGCGTCCAGTTGCGTCTATCACCACGTCGTAAGTCTTCAGGTGTTCGGGATAGATGTCAAAGTCTTCTTTCTTAACGTAAATCGAAACTGGGTATAAAGCCTCATCCTCGATTAATTTCGCTAGTCCATCCGCTTTGTTCCAATTCACAAAACTAGCGGGTAAACGATGACGACTGAGGTTACCGACACTCAACCTATCTGAGTCATAGAGAGTTAGGCTGCCCTTAGTTCCAATTCCAGCTCCAGCTTTAACCAAATACTCAGCAACATAACCACCAATCGTCCCGCAACCGATTAGCGCGATATGTTTATCGCGTATATCACCTATCTCCGGCTTAGGTCTATTTCTTAAAAAGACCGCATCACGGTCAACAGCCTCAATGCGAAGTCGCCCAAAGAACTCTACCGCTTTAGAACTGCGGATAGGTGCAATCATCGACCTAACAGAACGTTTCTTACGACTACACCACGATTTAAACAACTTTTGGTACTGGGTGCTAAATGTCAGCTTGAAACCAAGTTCGCCTTCACCGGGTATCTGAAGAATCACTAATGCTCGTTTAGTCGATAGTTTTACTAACTGAAATATAAGGTGATCGTGGGCACTCCGATCTGCTATAGCTAGCCAGTCGATTACGTCAGCAAAACTGGTTGGGGGCCAAACGGTAGCAGGAACCCAGTTATTTGGCTGAACCGTTACAACAATCGCAATACCATCTTCCGAAGTAGACTCTTTACCGCGCAACCTCAACCAACGGTCACGTTCATCTGGTTCAGCGTAGACAACAAATTCAGATGTTTCTTTAATATCACGGCCAGTTTTAACCTTAACTGAACAATATTTAAGCATCTTGCTCTTATTCTTCGTCGGTAACGCTTCGAAACAAAACGCAGTGCTGTGTCCTTCCCAATAGTTGGAGAACTCGTTTCGGTATTCTTCCTGGTTATCGTAGTTCTCAACGGCAATGTTTAACGTTTTCGCGATGCTATTGTCAATGGCTTCAGCGAAGCTTGTACCATCTAGTGGGTTCCATTGGCTCTGATCATTATGGGCAAAACATAGGTAGCCATCATTACTAATATGAGGTAATGCAACCTCCTCAAACTGTAGAGGTCTTTCCAGTACAAAGGTGAGTGGTAACTTTGTCAGATCTTGATGAGTTCGGACCAGCAATATCTTAAAGTCACCGACAGCAGTCACATAACGCTTTACGAACTTAGCTCCTTTGAGCGCCCTAAACCGTTCAGGCAACTCGCGGGCCGGCGGCTGTAACCACTCAAAGCCCGCGCGCAACAAATAACTTCGAAACTTCAAGTTAGCCACTCGTCATCGTTTTTTCGATTTCGGCAGGTTCACTTTTCTCCGCTGTCATCGCATAGGCTGGAGCGGCTAAAGCAGAGACTAGCAAAGAAATATCAATCCCACGTTCGCCGAAAACTCGGTTCAAGAAACTAAATGCATCTCCTCTAGTTTGAGCAGTCATCGCAGTATGAAGAGACAAATCCAGGTTTTTTGCTGCTTCTACAATACTGCGCTGATAATCATTATGCTCACTACTATCAGGGAACAGAGGTCGTTCATCAGACGGGTCTGGGCTTTCGACACCTTCATTGAGTTGATTAGCAAGGTTACTTGCCACGGCTTTGATCACCAAACCGAGGTCTTTACCATCAAGCGGCGATTGACCAAGGGTATCTACGGCACACTTCATCAGAGTTATTGAAGATGGACCACCTCCATCTTTCCACGTAACATCACGCCATCCCTTTAAAAATCGACAGGCCAAACGTAGGTGTTCTCCAACGGCATTAACAGATTCAATAAACCACTGCTGAACCACTTGCGGGTCTGACTTTTGCCACTTCTCGCGGTCACGACGGGCTAGGTGGACAGAGTTAGGGTCTAGCTGAGCTTCATTTGACAACCATAATTCGTTGTGAGCTGCAAATGCCTCCATTCCCCATCGTGCATCCATACTCTCTTTGATCAAAACGAACTTATCTTCCGGGATAGCGTACATAGGTACGTCTAAATGAACGTTTTGTGCGGCAACACGAACCCGTGCACAAGTAGGCTTACTGTCGTCAAATACCCACCCTTTATTCTCAACCGCTAACGACTGGAGTGCAGTGTCCACAAGAGCAATCATTAGTCTATGCGCTAGCGCAGGAGCATCTTCGAACATTTGCATAGGTAAATAGACACCATCGTCAATATCCATCTCTTGAGGCGGCTTACAATACGGGACATTTAGCGTCTTGTATTGAAAGCTTCCTTGAGTACGGAACCTCGGACGAACCTTTAAGAATGCACGACGCTGTTCATCATCAAGATTTGAGGCGAGTTTTACCAGCGCAGATAACAACTCATCGCTAACATGATTAAAGCTCCGCTTAGCTTTAATCTGCTGGCGTAAATAAATCTGAGTATGCTCATCAGGAGATAGCCGCTTAGCATCGCGGAAGACCTCTTGAGCCTCTGAAAAAACTTCGCGAATTCGAGCTCGAGCCTGTTTACGTAAGCTCTCCAAGAACGAAGTTTGGCTCTTAGATAGTTCTAACTTCGACAACAGCCCCTCGCAACTGTCACCTAAGTAACGGTGCAGGTTCCATTTATGCTGGATTGACATGATCTTTATCCTCCGGGTGAACAAATTTGGGTGCTTTCTCGCTAAAGAATTTTTCTCGAAGATTCAAACCAATGTCGGCCATAGCTTCGGTTGCTTTTTGCTTACCGCGCGCAGCAAGGGCATTAAGAGCTTCCGGGCGAGAATTATCCAAGGTAATGATACTGGCTTGTTGGTCTGGAACTACATCATCCAACATCACATGATTTACCGCCGATAGCGCCCTAGCAGTCATGAAATGATGCATCCACTGATTACCATTCATAACTGTTTCTACGAGAGTGCTACCCAATCCCCAAAGACGGAAATATCCCGGCACCCAGCTTTTAATTAGCTCAGGGTTTATGCAAAATTCACTCGCCATCGTGCCGATGTTAAGTACATAAATTTGACCTTCAGATTCAATATCAAACTCTTCCTTGAGATCCGTAACGGCCTCATGATAGGCAACATAGCTGGGATTATTTGCTACTAGCCCGCCGTCAACAAAGTAAGCATTAAGCTCTTCTATATAGTGGGGCTCGAAATAAGTTGGAGCGGCAGAGGTCGCACGTGCAACATCAACTAGCCGAAGTCGATCATCCCTAGTAAACCTTGGGTTATGGCAAGTTTTAACGAAAAGTGGTTTACCTGTTGAAACATTAACCGTTGGGATTAAGATTCGGCGCTGCAAATCGCGAACCGTGCGCTCTTTACCAACGATGTCCACAACTGCTTTGCCGATATTGTCGCCGTTATAACGATTCCCTAGCACGGCTCGACAACCTTTACATATATTCCACAGGAACTTCGGCAAATATCTACGAGGAGGAAAAATCGTTGAGGCGTGCTCTCGCACCTTCGATTCAAGTTCACGTGCAGTCTTGCCGTCTGCCAAACCTAAAGCTATCAAACCACCAATAGATGTACCCGCGATCAAATCGAAGTGCTCAGCTATTGAGTAACTTTCGTCATCCTTAGCCAAAATACGCTCGAATTCAGCCAAAACAGAAATCGTATATAGACCGCGAACACCACCACCATTTAGCGATAGGACGCGTAGCTTCGGTTGCTGAGCTTCTTTCATCTATTCTCTTCCTCTCAAATTTAATACGTCCAATATATATTGGGGCAAGCAGCTGAATTTAAAGGTTTTAGAATAAATTCTGAACTTTTTAATGGCGAGATTGTGAGCTGATTATCAATCAACCGTATCAAACACAATGCTTATCTAACATGGAATGCCTCGTGTGTTTGCAACTAGAAAAACTAAAGGAAGGCATACAACTACGACTAAAGTGTCAGATTGGAGCTTAAGATTTGCAGCGTTAAATTGTCCGCCTGCGTGAGAGATGCAGGAAGATGCGGAGTTGTTAGATAAATTGAACCTATCGGTTGATGGAATGGCGTACTACCGAGCCTTAGTAGAAAATAAGTATTCAGTGCGAGAGCTTGGTGATGATGCCTTACGTAACTTGGCGATAGAGCTAACCCAACAGCTTCGTAAATTGGTAACAGTAGATTGGCAGAAACGTTAAAGCGTCCGTGCTCGTATGCGTAACTTATTGTGCCGTCAGTTGCATCGCTGGAAGAACCCACCTGATGCCGCAGAGGAAGCCATCAAGCTTGTGTTAGAACAAGCAGAAGTTCTAGCTGACGGCTGGTATAAGTAAATACCAAAGGCAAGGTTCATACCTTGCCTTTTGAATATCTATGCACTTTTTATTTGATTAAAGATCAACTAACCGCCTTTTTCGGTCAAAAATAGTAATCAAAATGGAATAAATTAGAGCTATTGATCTAAGTGATTTATGTCCAATAACGTTTTGAAACTGGTCAATCTTAATGCGAGCACCAAACAATTCTGTCGTCCCTTAGCCTTGGCACTCGTAATACACCTCCTTTGTAACCTGTCACCTTATTCCTGATTTCATTCTACCGAACAAAAGCGCCTCACTCAGTGTGGGCGCTTTTTTGTTTTCCTTCACAAGGAGTTTTTCTATGTCTACGACTCGTGGTGGTCAAATCACTTTCCATAACATTCGAATGTGGTGGCAAGTGAACGTAACCACAATCAAGTACCTCAATATCTTCGCGGCCTTGCTCGGGCTTATCACTACTTACCTCCTCACCTCGGCCAGCACATTAACCGGTGCCTACTACTACAGTCTATTTTGGCTATTCAACAAATTAGGTTTTAGCCTAAAGCGCAACGTAGTGGTCGAATGGGAAGATCAACGCTACAGCAGCACCCTTGGCCAACAACTGCAAAACCCCATCTTGTCACAGTGCTACCAAGAATTGCTGCAAGCCCTGTTCATTGGCCTACTGGTCTCTGTGGCCACTTCCACCGTGCTGTTTGTGATTATCAACCACTGGTTTAAGAGAAAAGGGCAAGAGCAAAGCGAAGATAACCACATTCGCGGCTTTCAATTGGCTGAGCCTAAAGCCGTCACCGCAGAGCTGAAAAAGAAGAAAAAACTCTCTCCTTTTGCACTCGATGGTCACAAGCTTTTTGTTGATAGGTTTGAGGTCAAGCACTTAATGATTGACGGCACCACAGGCGCAGGTAAATCCGTTGCGATTCGCAAGTTATTGCGCTGGATACGGGCGCGAGGCGATAAAGCCATCATCTACGATAAAGGCTGCGATTTTGTCAGTAAATTCTATGACCCTCATAAAGACGTGATTTTAAATCCCTTCGATGAGCGTTGCGCTGCATGGGATATTTGGAGTGATGCCAAAGAAGCCCCTGACTTTGAATCGCTCGCGGCCGCGCTTATTCCGCAACACGGCGAAGGCGACCCGTTTTGGGTGGATTCCGCACGAACCATTTTCGCAGCAACCACCTATCAAATGATGATCGATGACAAACACAAATGTACCATTGAAAATTTGCTGCACATTATCTTAACGTCGGAGCTTTCCACGCTAGGTGAACACTTAAAAGACACCGAAGCTAGCTCCCTCGTCTCGAAAAGTATCGAGAAGACAGCTATCTCCATCAAATCGGTACTAGCGACTTACATTAAGTCATTACGTTACTTACATGGTTTGGATGAAAAAGACGCACAAGGCCACCATAAACGGGCGCCATTTTCGATCACAGATTGGGTGCAAGATGAATCCCAGCAAGGATTTTTATTCCTATCGAGTAACGCAAGACAACACACCGCACTCAGACCACTGATCTCGATGTGGCTTGCGATTGCCTCCAACGCCATTCTAGGAATGGAGCCCGATGACGACCGCCGAATTTGGGTGATCATCGATGAAATGCCTACGTTACATAAACTGCCTGAACTCACGCACATTATTTCTGAAGTGCGTAAATTTGGAGGATGTTATTTACTGGGTTTGCAATCTTACGCTCAATTAGAAACCACTTACGGGCGCAACGCGGCGAGAGTCATTTTTGATTTGCTCAACACGCGCTTTTTCTTCCGCGCCCCTTCAAAAGCGATGGCCACCATTTCCTCGGATGATCTTGGTGAGCAAGAAATCGATATCTCACGAGAAAATATTTCTTACGGGGCGAACGCACTGCGTGACGGTGTCTCACTTGGCCACCAAAACAAAACGCGTCCTGTGGTTTCTCCTGCCCAAATCCAAGGTTTGGATGATTTAGAGTGTTACTTACGCACCCCTAACTCCATGCTCATCACTAAGCTGCAACTGAAGTACGACCGCATGAGCAATCTCCAACCCTCCTTCATCAAACGCAACCTACCAGGCGGGAAAGCAATGGAGAGTATCGACCAAGCCTTGATTTTTCATGAGTTAATTGCTTTGCATGAACTCGATGAAACCCAAAGAAACCGATTACTCGCCATTCAGCAAAGTACCTATGAAAACGAAGAAGAGCAGCAGCAAACCAGAACCCATCAAAAACAAACCCTTGCCAAAGCACCGAAAAAGGAAAACCCGACCAATAACGCTGCCCAAAACCAACAGCTCGCTGAAAACACACAAAATGCACTACAGCGAGAAACCGAAGAGGCGTCCATGACACAAGCAGAAACGGGCGAGATGTACGATTAACCACACGAAATGAAACATCAAGGAACATTTAGAGACCGAACACAATCTTACCCTCCCCTGTAAAAACCCTTTACCACCCTTTCATTCACATCAACGCCGTCCGCTAACCCATTCGTACCACACCCAACTCACCGGCATTCCGCTGACGTGGCGGCTTTGCTGCGCCCCAAAAAAAGGAGAACACCTTATGATGTCCATTAGCCCTCTTAAATCCGCCTCTGGCGCCGCCAAGTATTACTTAAACGAAGAAAACACCCAAGAGACCCCTGACATTTCTCTCGAAAAAGACAGCAACGACAACTACTACCTCAAAGAAAACAGTACCAATGAAAACACCTTTTGGCATGGTCAGTTAGCCGAAGAAGCAGGCCTACTCGGTAAACCGGTTGACCAAAAAACGTTAGAGTCCGTTTTATCTGGACACCTAGGCCATGAAACCATCAAAGGCAAACGCGACGATCATAAATCGGGGTTTGACCTAACCTTTTCTGCGCCAAAATCGGTCAGTGTACTTGCTCTCGTCGGGGGTGACACACGTTTAATCGATGCGCATAACACGGCGGTCAAATTCGCGCTCTCGCAATTAGAAAAAGACGTAGCACAAGCCACGCACATCAATGACGAAGGCGCTCGTGAGTTCATCAATACCGAATCCATGGCCTTTGCGGTCGTGCGCCATAAAACCAGTCGTGAAAACGACCCACAACTCCATTCCCACGCTTTGACGGCAAACATGACGCGCGACAAAGAAGGGCAACTGCGTACACTCGCCTCTTCTCTCAAACAAAAAGGCGGCGTCATCAATGGAACAGGCGAGCGCATTTACCACTTCCAAAAGTACTACACCGCTCTTTACCAGAGTCAGCTTGCCAAAGAGAGCGAACAAATGGGTTATCAAATGCAAGGATTGGGTAACGGCCAATTTGAAGCCAAAGGCCTCCCTCAAATCCTCCTTGATACGTTTTCTACTCGCAAACAACAGCTCGACCAACAAGCCTTAGATTTTGGGGGGACGCAAGCGGCAAAAGATGTAGCCGCACTCGATACTCGCAAAGCCAAAACCTACGAAAGTGAGGCCGAGCTCAATACTCGCTGGCAACAAACGGTGTGCAACAAAGGCTATCAGCCCAAAGACTTGGTTAAAAACGCCCTCGGCATCGCTCAACAAGAGCATCACCCTGAACAAATCGCTAAAGACGCGTTTAGTCGCGCCGTTGAACACTTGGGGCAATACAACACGGCACTAAAACTGCAAAAGATCATAGAATTAGCCGCGGCCGAGTTTACCAAGGGCGGCTTACAAGCCAATGCAATCGACCTTAAAGTGGTCGCAGACCAATGGGTGAAAGACGGGGCGCTTCTCCCCCTTTCCATGAAAGGTCAATACACCACTCAAACCATGCTGAAAACCGAACAAGCGTTAATGGCGGCCAGCAAAGGGCGTACGCACCATATGCGTACTCCCGTCAATGACGCTACGTTAGATAAACTGACCCTCACTCAAGGCAACTGCCAAAAGGTGGCGGACATTTACCAGTCCACCAAACAGTTTCATGTGGTCAATGTGTTTGGCAACAGTGAGCAAATCGCGCAAAACCTATTGAACGTCGGCAACCATGTCGGTAAACGTGTCCACTTAGTGTCACAAAACGCCAAAGACAAACACCGTCATAGCCAAACCATCCAACGTGAAAGTCATACGGTCGCAGCCTGGGTAAAACACCGGTTTCAAGAAGAGCATCGTCACTCTGTCCATAGTTTGTTGCACTCCGACCTACCAATGACCAACAAAGATGTCCTTCTCGTCGACAGCGCCCACAAAATGAGCGCGAATGAGTTGATCGCTTTAAACGCAAAAGCTAAAGGATCGGGGAGCAAAGTCATCTTGCTGAACAACACGTCCAGTCGCCAAGGTTTTAAAGCCTATAACGCCATCGAGCTTTACCGCAAAGGCAACGTCGTCTCGCACTCTTGGGTAGACAGCAAACAGATAGACAGTAAGGTTGCCTTGCACGACAGTGATACGCGCACCCTCGCCAGAGCTTATACCTACTTATCAAACAAAGAAGACACACAAGTGCTGGCGACTTCTCACGTTGAACAACGACGATTGACGGACGCGATCCGGACCTCTCTACAGAACCAGGGTCAACTTGCCCGCAGCGGCATCACCTTGTTGACTCAGCAACCTCATTATTTGTCTAAACCCCAACAGGAGTTAGCGCAACACTACAAGCCGGGCATGACCCTTCGCCATTGGGAAGACGGAAAACCTCAAGAGTTAGTGGTTTCCACATCGGATAAGACAAACAATCGAGTCCATGTACTCAGCAAAACCGATGGACAAGAATACACCCTCGATCCCGCTTCCACCGGATTCAAAGCCCTCAACATGCAGGTCTTTAAACCTGAATCGTTGCAAGTTAACCAAGGTGAACGCCTCATAACCACCAGTAAGCACTTTCCATCTGGGTTGAACGCCAATGAACGTTACGTGGTCACAGGATTATCTAAAGAAACCCTGACGTTAACGGACACGCAAGGCGAATCGAAAACCATCCCCGCTGAAGCCCTGAAAGACGCACCACTAAAATACGACTATGTGCATTCCGCCAGTCATATCGAACCAAGGCCGCACACTCTTATTTCAGGCAAAACCTTTACGCTCTCCAAAGCGCTCTTCCATGATCTGACCGAGAAAAGCGCGCGCATCGATGTGTTTACCGACAACCCCGATAAAGCCCAGGCCGCGCTTGAGAAAAGCGAAGTGAAGCTTTCTGCCATCGAGCGAGTGATGCACACTCAAAGCGTCAACGACCGCTACCTGACTGACACCACCGCCATCACCGTCAAAAGCGACATCCAGCAAGCCCTCACTCTCTTAAACAAAGAGCAAAATTCACCACTGCAAGAGAAAGCGTTGAACTTTGCCCTGAGTCATCTTTCTGAAAAAGAAGCGGCGTTTACACAAAAAGAGTTAGTCGTCGAAGCGATCCGTTACGCTTTTGAAGAGGCCAATCAACCGATAATCAAAGATCAAATTGAAACAGAGCTCGCCAAGCGCAGTGACACCCTCTCTGCCGAATACAGCGACGGCACACGCTGGACCACCCAAGCGGCGCTCGATACCGAAAAGCACATCTTGCGGAACATTGAGCAAGGGAAAAATCAACACAAGCCGTTTGCCACCCACAGACAAGTCAGAGATTATCTCGATGCACAGCCTCGCCTTACCCAAGGGCAAAAGGACGGCATCACCCTTATCTCAACGACCAAAGACAGTTTTGTGGCCGTGCAAGGTTTAGCGGGCACCGGTAAATCCACCCTACTCGAATCCAACATTGAATTGATTCAACACGCTAGCCAAGCCAGTAAACACTCACCTTCACAAATCATAGGTATTGCACCAACGCACGCCGCCGTCAGCGAACTGGAAAGCAAAGGGATACAAGCGCAAACGCTGGAAAGCTTACTGACCGACCTAAGACGTGGCATCACCTTACCAGAGGACTACAAAAACACGCTGTTCTTCCTCGATGAAAGCTCCATGGTCAGCAACCAACAAGCCAAAGAGCTCACCGACCTTGTATTACAAAGCGGCTCCAAAGCCACCTTACTTGGGGATAAAGAGCAGCTGCTTTCTCTTAATGCCGGTAAACCGTTTGAATTGAGCATGAGACAAGGACTCATCGATACGGCTTTTATGACCGACATCATTCGTCAGAAGAATGAAATACTGCTTGGTGCCGTACACAACATTGTGGATAAGCAGCCACACAGCGCCCTCGATAAACTCTCTCAGCAAAGCCCTGATACACTCGGTAGCACGCAACATATTATCTCCACCCTCGATGAGAGTGCGAAAGACCAAAGCAAAGCACAGCTTATTGCCACCGAAAAGCTGCCTTACGCTGTAGCACAGGACTACCTTGCCCGTACGCCCGAAACGCGAGAAAACACGCTTATCATTGCTTACACGAATAATGAGCGTGACCACATCACTGAGCACATTCGTGTCGGACTGATGAAAACACAAGAGATAGGCCAAGAGAACATCATCACCACCCGATTGCGCTCTACAGGTGAGAGCAAAGAAGAGTTAGCCACCATGATGCCTTATCAGAAAGGGCTCATTTTAAGCACCAAGCAAGGAGAGTACGACATCATTACCCACATTGATTCGGAGCACGGAGTGGTGACACTTCAAGATGTGAATACAGGTAAGACAAAACCGTTTTTGCCACGTAACAAAGACCACAAATACACGTCACTCTTCGCTCAATCAGAAAAGCCGCTTTCAACCGGTGATAAAATCATGACCCGCTTTACCGACAAAGCGCGAGGCATTAAAGCCAATGTGGAATACACCATCAGCCGTGCCACCAAGGAAGAAATCACCGCGCTTTCGAAAGAAGGGCAAACGTTAAACCTCAATCCAAACCAACTCAAAGATGGGCATTGGGATTACGCTTACACCAGAACTGCGGACATGGCGCAAGGAGCGACGTATCAGTACGTCATTACCACTCTCAAAGGCAAAGGCGCACTGACGAACTTAAGACGCGCTTACATCGATTTGAGCCGAGCGAGCACTCATGTCAAACTTTTTACCGATAACCCAAAACAGATGATGAAGAGCTGGTTATCAAAAGAGGTCAATAAACACAGTGCCATTGAAACCATCGAAAACATTGCACCACACAGTACCCCTTACTTTAATGACAAAGCTCTGCCTCATGAAGACGTACGTTATCAAAATAGAAACGGAGATTTTGACTACAACCAATTTAAAGAACACATCAACCAAGCGCTCCCTAAATACACCGAAAGCTTAGCCATCAACCTATTGGGACAACCGAACCCATCTAAATCAGACCGTGACTATTTAACCTTTGGTATCGGTAAATCGGCTCTAAAAGTGTCATTAACGGGGGAATATCGAGGGTATTTTAAAGACTATACCACCGGTGAAAAAGGCTCATTAATCAATTTGATGATGAGTCATAAGGAAATAAATTATAAGGAGGCAATGAAAGAAGCCCACAACATCCTTAATGATCCTAATAAATACCAACTCACCGCCAACCCTAAACATGAACAATTACTGACTACTACGCCAAAACACATGGCACAATTTGAAGAGAGAGCGAAAGAATATATACAAACCAGTCAGCCACTCACAGGCACATTAGCCGAAACTTACCTCAATAAATTAGGTATTGAACACCCTAAGAGTGACCATGTTCATTTTCATCAAGCAGTGTACTCCTCGGAGGACCAGACATTTCACTCGGCAATGATAACTAACATTCACGATAAAAAAGGAGAAACAAAAGCGATTGAAGTGACTTATTTAGACGGGCAAGGAAATAAAGATCCGGCACTCGACATCAACCCACGGATATTAGGCACGAAATCCAAACAAATAACGCGATTCCATCAAGGCAGTGATTTGCACACCACCATCATCAGTACCTCAATCGAGAATGCTTTTATTATTAATCAAGCGCATCAAGGCCAATACGACATTATCAATGTCAATCATAAGAATGACATTCAGAATATCTCCACCGATGAACTCAGACAGAACATTGTGATTGTACTGAGTCAAGGAAATACTGATTTAAATCCCAACAACGTTGAAAAAATCATGGCCAACTTTTCAGGGAGAAATATTCAGTTTGTTTCACCTGACGATATGCTTGAGGAAATTAAACAGGGTATTGAACAATACCATCAACAAACGCATCAACAAAAAGAGGAATTCGACACACCCACTCAAGACCATGATTCATTAACCAACGAGCCGGACACTGATATTAATCAACACACAAAAGAAATCAAAGATAAAGAGCTTGAACACTTCGACAGCAAAGAACCCTCCCCTCAAAAAACGTTTGATTTTAATCAGGAGCGTGACAACAACAATGACCAAGATAATAAACTAGATAGAGAGTTAGAGCGGTAGAAAAAGGGGTGTCCAATGGACTACCCTTTTTTTTTGCCTGCCAGAAACTCATCGACTTTATTATCGATATCTGATTTCACCTGTTGCCTAAAGGGTTTGGATTCTTTTTGTTGTCGGAATAATTTTTCACCATCAAAGGTTTGTCCATGAACCACATCAGTGATCGCAGATGAGCCACGAACGACACGATAAATCTCTTCCATCAACGCACGGTTCGATGGACTATCATCCTCACTGTCATTGAGTTTGATGCGCAGTGCCAACATCAAAAGTTGGCGTGTGGCCTCTGCATCACTTAATGCTTCCTTATCCCTAAACGTCTTAAAATCTTGCGCTAACTTTCCACGTAAAGAACTTTGTAGCGGATAAGAACGTGTCATATTGCCCTCCTCAATCCCAATTAAAAGCATTGTTATTCAAATGAAATTTCAATCAATTAATTTTATAAAAGACCCTTCAAGCATTGTCAATAAAGGGCTCAATCAACATTCAATGATTTCCAATTAAAGGACCTTGAAAACGCTCTCATCGCTTTACCTATAAGGGATCAATTAATAATCATTGAAAAAATATATTTATCCATTGAAATTTAATCGGCTAATTAGTGTAATTTCTGAAAATTTTTCCACGTTACTTTAAGCGACTATTATATCTTTAACTTTTTGTTTTTATTATCTTTATGTTTTTCACAGACAACCATTTGCATTGATTTCAATGCGCCGTAGGGTGTGGTGAAGAATTGAAAATACAGGGGCATCTTGGGGACGCTTTCCAATTAGTCTTTGTTTTCGCTAAGAGGCTAAATTATCGATAAAAAACGCCCCTATTGGAAGGGGTTGGGGTGTAGATTTGACCACACTGTTTTTACATTAACGCCAAGTTACTCTTATACAGGGGCACTTTAACCCCCAAAATACAGACTAAAAATGACGAGATTACAGTTAACGGAAATTAGCGCTAGAACGCCTCTGGACAATAAGCGAGTTAATCATTTTTAAAATCAATACAAAAAAGAGGTCACATTGACCTCTTTCGTAGATTCATTTTCTTGAGAGTAAACTACATCTATCATTATTTTGACCTACTGGTGCTTAATTACTCTTAATTTTTCTGCTCATATTCTTAGCTATCATGCGCTAATTTAGAAAGCGTTAAAGTTCCAGATCAATGCTCTAAAGATCGTAAAGCCTCACCTAGCAGGTCTTCTGGCGAAAGGTTAGAGTGGGTGTTCATTATACTTTCGATTCTCCTTGTAGGAAAAGATTTACAAGTCTTCCCTTTACCATCAAAGTCCTCTTGTCTTCTGCCGTATGCAATGTACACATTAGTGAGAGTACACTCCCTCTCTCTCGCTGAGCAGGTAATTTTCCTGAGTTTTTTTTGAAGACCTTCAAACATTCTATCGAGGCTTTGGTCACTATTTGCCTTAGTAAAGTGACCATAGACTTCAGAGATAGTGCTATTTATTGATAGCTCAAACCTATGTACTTCTTGTTTCATTTAAAATAACTCAAGTATTATTGGGATTTATATTACACATACTATAACCAAAAACATTGAAAGTTATTGGTTAATCAATTTAGTCAGCTTTGGCTCTCTTTGTTATCAGCTTTTGTCGACAAAGCTAACTGCTTCCAGTTACAAAATACATCATTGGCACTCGCCATGAGTCGCGACGACATACTGACTCAGAGTTGGACAAAAGTTTGCCAGTGACTTCCCTAAATTAGCAATTCATGAATAACTAAAGGTATGGTAAAGCTAGTTGTAAAGAGCTAATGCGATAAGTAAAATCGTACTAGCAAAAAGATTGGTTTATGTTTAGGTGCGTATTAAGTGCCAGTACGTTAAATGCCCGTGACGCAGTAACGGAAAAGGCCTAAATCTTACTCAGCAAAGCCGAAACGCTTTACGACTACCATGGTAAAGTATTGTTAAGTAGGCAGATATTCCAATTTTTTGAATCATATCAATGAGAGAAGTATAGTTACATTAATGTAAAATTAAGCCAAGGAAAGTAAGCAATGAGTAGCATTTATAGTTCGTTGACTAAAATTGGGACAGATAGGGAGACCATAAGACCTGTTTATAAGCTGAATTGTAAGAAAGACAGTAGTACTCGATTGAGACTTAAAGCTGAAGGATTAGTAGAAAAAGATATTGTTCTAGAAGGTTGTGGTTCTAAAGTAAGAGCTTGGACTCCTGCCAACTAAATGGAAGCAAGTATGAAAATAACAAAAATAATCAATAGCTTGGGTTTTGTTTTTTTATTGGTTGGCTGCCAATCAACTTATACTTATCCCCCCCAACAGAAAGAAACATTAACTAATCCTCCTAATGAAGATACTAATATTGAAAAGTTTCTTGTTTTCGACAAGGTTAGCGTGCGTCTTTTTAATAAGATTCCATCACTATATAAGATGAAAGGTGAGAAAGTCAGCTATTGGTCTGATAAATGGCTTGAGGTATTTCTTTATGAGAATAGTAGTTATTATTACGATATAGCTGGCTACTTTGAGATCGAAGGTAAACCACGCAAAATTGAAATAACCTCAAATAAAAAAATTTATTACGAAGAATCACTACAAAAATGGAATATTTCAAGTTCTGATACAGAAGATATAGATATTACAGTTAAGGTAAATAATAAACAGAAGGTACTAACCTCGAAGGTTGTCGAGCTACCGTTCAAGAAAAAAGCGACACAAGGGGACTTGATTGAAATCTTAGGATTCCCTGATCGCAAAAAGACTTATCACGTTTCATGGCCATGCAGCAAAAAGTTAAATGGCATTTGGTATTCACCAGGGCCCAGCGCAGTAGGAACAATTGACCATTGGTTTTATGATGAATACCCACGATTGGTCATAGATGTGAGCTTTGGAGAGGTTAGAGAAATTCATACCATGCCGTATGGAGAAAGATTGACCAATCGTGCCCCTCGCGGTTGCTAATCTGTGATAATTAGTATTGCAAATGTGATGCCGTACTAATTATTTAATTTAAGAACTAAACGTTCGGTGTCGATTATTCCTATTATGTAAAATCTGTGGATTTACTATCATAAACAGCCTTTAAAGCACGTCAAACGCTCTTAGCGAAAACACGAACCAAAGAAAAAGATTTTATTTGGTGCCTCTGCGCTTTCAATTTACCACAACACTCAATTTGGACGCCTTAAACACTGAACTAGACCCAAACTAAAAATGCCAAGCATGGGGAATCACTCTTAAATTGTTTGTATGTTTATTTGCTTGAGACTGAGCAACCGTTATAGTTTTCGATGTACTTACTGAAGCCTTTTAATTCAACATGCTTTTCGAAATGATGCTTGATCCCCTGGGTCGCTGAATTATCTCTAACCCATTTTAGAACATCTTCATTTGTTTTTAGATCTTCATTACTATTTAGTGCTCTTTTCAAAGCCTTGATATGAACTCCATCAACTGTCATACGAACGTGAAGCTGCTTTTCTGATAAAGAAGGGCTACCTATTGCGTTAAGTAAGCGTTTTGGAAGTTTGTTGGTCATGCCAGAAAAAACCTTTTCTTCGCTTTCATACGTATAGAAACCAGAAATACTCTCACTTAACAAGTCATCTATCACGAAATCAAATTTCGCCATGGCAATATCAGGGAACAACAAATAGCCTTCATCTTTCAGCGTAATGAACTTGGCAAATATTTCATTTTCACCACCTTTATCACATGAGATAGTTAACCCACTATTTTCCGTCTCATCATAATACTGTGATTCAATAAAAACCCTGTTTTCAAAGTGATCCATTTTTTCGCTATAGGACCAGTTATCTGGACTAGCTGAAGCGCACCCTGAAACTACAGTAATTACTATAATACTCATTATTTTTTTCACAATATATCCACCTCTTAAATGCTTGTATGTGTAAGTGCTACAACACCTTTGTTCGTAAAATTTTCTTATTTGTTATCGGTTTACCATCTCTAAATTTATATCTTCGCAAGAATTTAGATTGACCATTTATGGAATGGTAATAGTTAATTGGAATTTCAAACAAATCTACGCATCGTTTTAATGTTGAAGATAGACTACTTTGGTTCATTTTCTTTTGGTCTTCACAATTAATTACATGGTAGAAAGCTGGCCAAAATAAAGCCGCTTTATCAAAATAAAGGTCTATTGGTGTTCCAATAACTGATTGTGCACCACATTCAGAAATTGCAGCTGTAGCAAGGTTACGATTTCCCCCTTTACAAGCCGATAAGAAAATCCTTTTTTTATTAACATTTCCTTTAAATATTTCAGATAAATTTATGTTAGTTATTTCTTTACCATTAACTTCTATGCCATCCATATCAGCATGACATGATAAATGAAGATATCTGAAATTAGATTCTTTGAAATCCACAATTGCATTTTTAAAATCTGATATTGTGTTTACTTCTCGATATATATTTTCTATATCGGACAGCCCTAATATTTCACTTAAATTTTCCCCATCAAAAAAATCACCTCGTCTCAGAGATTCAATGATAAAGACACCATATTTACTTTTAGAAGTGGTCATAAAAATCCAATTTATTTAAGTACAAAACTCTGATTACACATAACGCTATCTAGACGGCAGTTTTCTGCATAATTTTTTTATTATACACTCTTTTGCTTACCAATAACGTGATATGAATCAATGGTTTAATTGCTTGCTAACGCTTAAAACTGGCGCGTTACAGTTGTGGATAATCGGGGAAGGTGGCAAGTTATCTTGGATAATACCCTCCGTAATACAACGCGGGGATTCACTACGAACAGCATCAGAAGAATGGATAACTTCTAGTAGGGCAAAACCCTATGAACAGGATGTGAATGAGTAAAAGGTCTATCCTACAATGGGGCATTTTCGAGCTAGAAAATACTGTGCGTTAAAATTCAGGTTGTGACGATTTTGGACAGAAACCATTTAGATTCTTTGATCTAAACGGTTTCAATCAGATTAGAAAAAGTATCTTGAAACCTTAAACGTTTGTTAGCCTTACTGTGTCAACGTAGCGATTACGCCCACCCCTGCGATAATACATGAAAGTGCAGCCCATAAAGTTGCTGGATGATATTTCCACAAATAACGGAAAGTACTGCTGTACTTCAACGCAAATTTATAGCCACGGGGCGTAAAGTTAAAAACCACGCAATCATCACTCTTAAGCAGGTCATTTTTGACAAAACCATTCAAAACAGTGTCTAAAACAGTTTGGTTAGTCTCCGCTAAGTTATGCTTGTCCTTAATCGTATTGATTAGTTCAACTAATTCTTCGCTAAGCTCTGGATACAGGTGGTGAGGGGTAAATGGATAGCTGTTTAAAGCACTATCATCCTTATGCCGAGAGTCATACTTACTAAATAGAAGCTTCAATATTGGCTTCGCATGCTCATGACTAACATTTACCGAATTTTTCTCTTTTGCCAAACTATAATCCTCCTTGTAAAGCTAACGCCTGCAATAAGGTGTGCCCCACCGAACTAACAAAGCGCACTGAAGTCCATACAAAACCGCCGAGTGTAAGGCATCACCTTAATTGCTTTGTTATAAGAATTTACCCTCGGTATGGTATTACCGATTCTACAATATCTATATGGTGTTCAGACCATCCCCACTCTCTTTCGTGCTGGCTCCATATAAAACGAATGTATTGCTCTAAAGAATTAATAACCATTTTACGGTCTGGAACAGGGCCTACATGAATGGCCTTTATGGATGGCAAGAAAATTTCTTTTTCAATATAAGGGACAAGTATGTTGTCCTTTACTCTAAATTTTAATTTTGGTTCTGTTTCTCCAACAACATCAATGTGCCTAACTTCACTTTCCTCTGAGAAACCGGAGTCTTTGAAGATTGATGCAAGCTCAACTAATTTGGGTACAAAGTCAAATGCATCACCGAAAAATTGACCATCATTTGTATGGAAAAATGATTCTAACCCCAGAATTGCTTCCTTAACTGCTAGATTAGCTCTATCTCGTTTTTCTTCTTTGTTATATAAACACTTTCGTAGATTAAATCCATCGCTCTCAAGATCCAGTTCCTCGAACTCAATTGCGAACATGCCGTAAGAACGCCACTGACTCAAAAGATCAGGTTTGGTACTAAATGAACAAACAAAAATAGGCTCTTCTTCGGTACCATAAAGTAAATATTCATTTATCTCAGCCTTTATGAAATCGATAGCTCTTTTACGCTGTTCTCTTGAGGTTTCAGACCAATTCCCATTTTCAATTGCTTCATAAATAAACGTTAGCCCGTCTGATAACTCCTTAATATCATTTAAATACCGGCTATCGGTTAACCGTAACTTCTTAGTTTCCAGTATCGATTTAACCGCGTTTAAGTCGGTATAGTGATAAATTGACACAGACTTACCTCCTTTATTCTTATAACGCTTTATAGGCGGACTTTTTCCGCCTTTGCATTCCATCTATGTTGCTGCCATTCATTATGAAACTCAACTGGTATCAACCTGTTATGTGAATCAGCATATAGTTGCGGGGTCGAATTACGAAAAATTCAGTATAAGAGAGCAAAGTACGGATTAGATTAACTTGGTCTATTGGTGCACTGCTCAGGTGTTCCGTTTGTGGGTTCTAGGAAGGTTTGGGGCACTTTCGAGTTAGAATGTGCCAAGGGTAGAAATTCAACCTAAGAAACTCTTGGGCAGAAATGAGCTACAGCTTCAGCTAAATTAGCAATTCATGGATAACTAATAGTATGGGAAGTAGCTAAGTTTAATGCCCCCGTTTTGATAGTGAGGGTGACGTCCATTACTACCAACGATGATGCTCAACATAACCATCAAATAAATGTATTGCTTTTGTTAATCATCTATTTTAATTTAAAAAAATGACGCTGATAACTACTTCCACTCAAACTCTATGTTGTTGCTGTAAATACCTTATTTACGGCCGTTTTCGTGTAGCTATTACGTAGCAAACCTATCGCACTATTACCTAGGCCGTTGATGTTTTCATCCACGGCCTTTTTGTATTTATAAGGATATGATTTATGACCCAACCTACACTCCAGCTCTTTAATACCCTTAATAGAACACTGAGTCCGTTTTATACGATTCAACCCCGTAAGGTTGGCCTTTATGCATGTGGCCCAACCGTTTATGACTATGCACATGTCGGTAATCTACGTACCTATTTGTTCGTTGACGTTCTAAAACGCGTACTACAGATCAATGGGTATCAAGTTAATCATGTCATGAACATAACCGATGTCGGACATCTAGTATCAGATGGTGACACTGGAGAAGACAAGATGGAGAAAGGTGCACGCAAACAAGAAAAATCAGCTTGGGATATTGCTACTTTTTTT
>NZ_JBFROI010000065.1:0-330 GCF_041471405.1 Vibrio sp. 10N.261.52.C11 | reverse complement strand
GTGCAGAAGATACGGTTCTAGAAAGCGATGAAACGTTCACGCTGAGCGTGGGTGAACAGACCGCGACGGGCACCATCGTCAATGACGATGCGGTACCGACGATCAATGACATCGCGGATGTGAGCGAGGAAGAAGGCGACGCACTGGCGTTCGCAGTGACGCTAAGCAATACGGCCGACACGGCCCAAACGTTCGAGTTCAGCTTGACGAACGGCACGACCGATAGCAGTGACTACGGCAATGTGACGTTCAGCGAAGGCGTGACCCTCAACGACGACGGCACCATCACGGTGGATGCGGGCGTAGCGGGCTTCACGGTGACGGTAGCGG
>NZ_JBFROI010000064.1:0-38896 GCF_041471405.1 Vibrio sp. 10N.261.52.C11 | reverse complement strand
CTCTGGCTCTGGCTCTGGCAAGGATTCAACGACATCTTCAAGCTGATCGCTACCTTGGATTTTCGGTTCAAAGTCAAAATCAGAGTCAATGTTCGCTGGCGACTCTACATCGTCGATGGCTTCAGCTAACCAGTCTTCAACCGTTTCTTCTTCATCTTCAGAGATATCGTTCAAAGACGATGGCGAAGCTTGCTCTTGTACGTCGGCTTCTTTCGGCTCTGGTTCTTGTTGTGCGGTTTCTTCTTTAACTCGCTCTTCAAAATCTGGTTTGTCAAAATCAGAATTCTCAGATAACAGCGAGTCGATATCCAGTTCATCATCTTCAACCGATGATGCGGTTTCTTGCGCTGATACTTCGTCGCTGTCTAAAAGAGACGCTTGCTCTGGTTCAACCGTATTGTCAATTGATGGTTCAACAGGCTCTTCTATTGCTGGCAACAAATCATTGTCATCAGAAGTCATTAACTCATCAATCAACGCTTCGTCTGTTGTTTCTAGCGAGTCATCAAGCAAAGCATCCGTTGCCGGTGCGACACCGAACAAATCATCGATAAAACCATCACGATTAAAGGCTTCATCATTTTCTGGCTTAATGTCAGAACTTTCTTGAGTCATTTCAGAATCTAACGATTCATCAGTAACGACTTCAGGTTGTGGTGTTTCACTAATGTCCGGATCTTGCTCAGGCTCACCTTCAGAGGTTAACGGAGTAAGCTCAACGTCTGAGTCCTTTTCAGGCTCCTCATTGGCGTTGTCCAAACCAAAGGCTGCGTCTAACTCTTTATCAAACGTCTTATCTTCAGATTCAAGCTCGTCTTCAATGCCACTTGTCAGTAAGTCATCAAATGGGTCTAGAGATTCTGATTTTGATGCATCCGCTAAAAGCTCATCATCTGACAATTCACTATCAAGGAAATCATCCAATAAGTCGGTACTTTCGGCGTCGAGTTCGAAATCATCCTCGTCAGAGTCACCTATTAATTCATCCAAGGTTTCCGTGCTGTCTTCTGCGATGTTGAGGTCATCATCGGTCGATAAACCAGAAAGCTCTTCAAGCTCAGACAGAGAATCAAAGCCAAGAGGTTCGCTTTCAGACTCATCATCCGAATCGTCCCCTAGCATCTCATCAAGAAGGTCTGTCGAGTTACTTAGGTCTACGTCATCGCCTGCCAGTTGCTCATCAAGCAGATCAACGCTGTCTTGAGGTTCTTCATTTACGATGGGCTTATCGAACTGAGACAGAATGTTTTCGATATCATCATCAGACGCCAAACCACTGTTTAGGTTAGTGGCAATCTCATCGTCGCTATCGAGGTTGAAAGGGTCATTCGCTTGATCGTTCTGAGCAGCAACTTGGGCAAAGATGTCATCAATATCATCATTCGCTGTCGGTGAAGCTGGCTCAGGGGACTGTTGTTCAGAGATTAGAGCATCAATATCAAAATCGTCATTGCTCAAATCAACAGGCTTAGTCTCACTTTGTTGCTCAGAGATAAGCGCATCGATGTCAAAATCATCGCTTGCTGGTGTTTCAGTGCTAGAAGGCGAATCACTTTGCTCTTCCGAAATCAGAGCATCAATATCGAAGCTGTCGTCATCTTCGTCATCAAGAGCAAACAGATCATCTAATAAAGATTGGTCTAGCTCGTTGGAACCGAGATCTTCAGTTTCAGACTCTTGAGATAGTAAAGCTTCAATGTCATCAGCAGACATTGCGTTATCATCAGAAAGATCAAAGTCGACATCATCAGTATCGACGGCGCTTTCCGCTGTTTTGTCTAGCGCACGTTCCATCTCTTCAAGGCCAAGCGCTTTCTCTTCGCCATTAACACTAATGCCGTTGCTGCTGTCTAAATCTAGATCGTCGAAGTTGGTGTCTAAATCACCGTTTTCGCCAATGCTAGCAAATGGGTCATCGTCTTCACCATCTAGATTGAAATCGAGATCAGATTCATCTAAACCAGCAAAGACATCATCCTCTTCGGCTAGCGCTTGATCGTCAAACAACTTATTGGCGTCATCTTCAGTGCCAAACAAGTCATCGTCTAAAGACAGCTCGTTAAGGTCGTCCATCTCGTCGCCCAGTGTAATAGGCGCGACGCTGCTTGGTTCAGGCTGAATCGGTTGTTCTTGAGTGTTTTGCTGTTGTTCTTCATTTTTAGAACGACGGCCTATCAGCATCACGATGATCAAGCCAAGTAGAAGACCCGGAATAAACGCAAGAGCCGCAACTAACCAACCATTAGATAACAGTTCATCCATGGCACTTGGTGCCATTTTTTCAATTTCGGCGTTCTTTCTACGCTCTTCATCAAGCAGCTTTTCCACTTCGCTACGAATGCGGTCTTCATCACTGAGCTCTGTTTTTAGCTCATCCACTTCCAATTGAACATTCGACAGCATCAAACGAAGTTGATGGTTTTTTTCTTCAAGTGACAGTAACTCAGTTTCTGAAAGCTCTAACTGCTTCTCAAGGTGGTTCATTTCCTTGGCGCCGGTTAGCGGCTTGTTATTCACTATATCTTGATTACCAATTATCGATTTATCGACAACTTTAGGTTCGCTAACCTTGGCTTTGGATTGTGCATTTTTAGGGGCTACATCTGGTCGACTTGACGCTTGCGCTACTTTAGGTTTTGAAGCGGTAGGCTTTGTCGCAGGAGCATCAAGCTTAGCAAGGTGCGAGTTCATGATGTTGATAGCTTGCTGCGTCGAACTTGCACGTGCTTGCTCTAAAGAAGGCACACGTAAATTACTGGCAGGCAGCAGGCTATGGATATTCTGATTTTCAAACGCTTGTGGGTTTAAGCGATAAATCGCCAACAATGTTTGTTGGACTGAAACGGAGTTATCAGGGCGTAACCTTGAAGCAATAGACCATAGCGTTTCTGAGCCACGGGTTGGACCATAGAAACGTGAAGGCTCAGCGCTATTCAATTGCGCTCTTTGAAGAGGTTCTGAAAACGTAGGCGCTGATTGTATCTGGCCATTAGGCCCTACAACTCGAATGGAATCTGCACGAACAACGGAAATCTGAGTCGCAATGATAAAGGCAAAAGGCATTAACCACGGCTTGAAAAATTGAAACATAAAAGGCTCAGCTAGGTGCTTAAATTCGGAAAAGTGATGATCTATTAAATATATCGGATAAATGACGTAAAACTATAGAGATGAAAACAAAAAATGTGTTGCAGCAACAATATTCGCAGCAATTTCACACAATTTGACTAACAATATTTTCAATCGATTAAAAAAGCCCCACTAAAGAGTGAGGCTTGATAATCAAAGCAATGAAGCTTAGAAGTAATCGCGAATCAGAACTTCAGCGATTTGAACTGCGTTTGTCGCTGCGCCTTTACGAACGTTATCAGCTACTACCCACATGTTCACGCCGCTGTGATGGCTGATGTCGCTACGAATACGACCAACCATTACGTGGTCCTTACCACCCGCATCACGAACTTGAGTTGGGAAGTCTAGAGCTTGGAATACTTCAACGCCTTCCGTGTTCTCTAGAAGCTGAATAACTTGCTCTGCACCGATTGGCGCACGAGTTTCAACATGTAGAGATTCAGCGTGGCCGTAGAACACAGGAACACGAACACAAGTCGGGTTCACCGTGATTGACGAATCAGCAAAGATTTTCTGAGTTTCCCAAACCATCTTCATTTCTTCACGTGTGTAGCCGTTCTCTGTAAATTCATCAATCTGAGGAATACAGTTGAACGCGATCTGCTGTGAGAATGCTGAGTTTTCAGCTGGCATGCCGTTAAGAAGCTTAGCCGTTTGACCTGCTAGCTCATCGATACCCGGCTTACCTGCACCAGACACAGATTGGTAAGTAGAAACGTTAATACGCTCAAGACCTACTTCATCGTGAATAGGTTTAAGTGCTACTACCATCTGAATAGTAGAACAGTTAGGGTTCGCGATGATGTTGCGGTTACGGAACTCAGCAATCGCTTCAGGGTTCACTTCTGGCACAACCAGAGGAACATCGTATTCATAACGGAAACGTGATGTGTTATCGATAACAACCACACCTTCGTCAGCGGCGATTGGAGCCCAACGTTCTGAAAGCTCGCTACCTGCAGAGAAAAACGCAATATGTACTTGAGACCAATCGAAGTCTTCTACGTTTTGTACTTGTATTGTTTTGCCGTTAAAACGGGAAGTTTTGCCTTCACTACGTTCACTTGCTAGTAAGTGCATTTCACCGACAGGGAATTTACGCTCTTTAAGTACTTCAAGAATGGTTTCACCAACCGCACCAGTCGCACCTAAAATAGCAATATTAAATTCTTGGCTCATTGTTTCTCTCTTTTATAAAGTTGGCTTTACCATAAAACCGAGTTTAGATAACGGCGTTAAATTACAAGATTCATCGCCCGTTAACTCGACTGCACTGTACTCTCTACGGTCCCAATATTCTTTACGCATCTTGTCAAAAGAACCCGGCGTAGAGATATTACGACGGAATAAGGCGTCGTCTTTGCGCACATCATAGATCAACTGAGTCAAATTGTGCAGTGTTGCTTCATCCCAAGCTCTATCTAATTTCATTTGAGGCACTGGCGCTGTTGGCAGAAGATCGCTTGCATAAGCACGCTGTTCAGTACCTAAAAACTCACAATAACTGTTGAAGATCATCGTGGTACCACGTGCTTTACCTTCTAAACCGTAGCCCGCTACGTGAGGAGTTGCAAAAGCAAGCAGTGGAAGTAACTCAAAATCGACTTCAGGTTCAAACTCAAACACATCAAGAACGGCAGTAAAACCATCGGCTTTTTGCAAGCGAGCTTTTAACGCTTGGTTATCAACAACTGGGCCACGTGCTGCATTAATCAAAATTTGATCAGCACGTAAGTTGTTCAGCACTTGCTCATTGATCAAGTGATGCGTTGGGAACTCACCCGTTTTAGTAATTGGTGTATGTAGAGTGATCACGTCCGATTGCTCAAGCAGTGTCTCTAATTCCGTAAACTCGCGAGTATCACCCTCTTGTTGTTTTAGAGGATCGTTCAGCAGAACTTTGATACCAATACCTTCAAGGCACTTCGCTAAGTAGCTACCTACCTGACCACAACCGATAATACCGACTGTTTTATCGAATACAGAGAAGCCTTGTTGCTGCGCAAGTACCATCATTGCGCTGAAAGCATACTCAGCGACACCCACCTTGTTACAGCCAGGCGCCGCAGTAAAGAAAATGCCACGCTCTTTCATCAATTCTTGGTCAACGTGATCCATACCAGCTGTTGCGGTTCCGACAAACTTCAGCTTATTGGCTTTGCTAATCAATGACTCATTCACCTTGGTGACAGAGCGAATCATCAATGCGTCTACGTCAACTAGGTCGTCAGCCGTTAATGTGCGACCAGACTTCATTGTCACTTCCCCTAGCTGGCTAAATAGCGCTTCAGCATAAGGCATATTTTCGTCGATTAAGATTTTCATTTGGCGAGTACTTTAGTTGGGGTCTATCGACCTAAATGTGAATTGAAATGATTGTGCAAAATTCCACACTCGGTGTCGAGTAGCAAATGGAATACATTATATATAAAGGGCTACGTTGGCATTTATCACACCATATCCCAAAACCGAATCAACACTGAAGATTGTGTAGCCCAGAAACGAAAAATGCCCGATTGAATAAACAATCGGGCAAACATCCAGAACAAAAGGATCCTATCTCGCTCTCCAGGAGACAGAGTCTTGCGTCTGTTCAACCAGTACTAACCAAAGTCACTACTGGTCAAGCTCTGGAAACCTTTTAATTTCTAAACCCAGATTTAAAAAGTCATGTTCAAAAAAACACGTATAAAACCTACATTTAAAAAGCTTTGTTCTGTTGGTCATGGTTAGTGGGCAACCTATGCGTGTTGAGTCTGCACTCACGTCACCCATTAACGATTAACCTTTATTAATTTAACCTTAGCTTCAATTAGCCTTGGTATTTTTTGATTACTAGCGTTGCGTTCGTACCGCCGAAACCAAAGCTGTTAGACATAACCGTTGTTAGCTCTTGTTCACGAGCTTCCGTTACGATGTCTAGGCCTGCGCCTGCTTCGTCTAGGTTTGCAACGTTAATGCTTGGTGCGATGAAGCCGTTATCAAGCATTAGCGTTGAGTAAATTGCTTCGTGTACACCAGCCGCACCTAGAGCGTGACCTGTCATCGCTTTAGTTGCTGAGATTGCAGGGCTGTTGCCGCCAAAGACTTCTTGGATTGCGCCAAGTTCTTTAACGTCACCAACAGGAGTTGAAGTACCGTGAGTGTTCACGTAGTCAACGCCATCAACGTTTTGCATTGCCATCTTCATACAACGAACCGCGCCTTCACCAGAAGGAGCAACCATGTCGTAGCCATCTGAAGTTGCGCCGTAACCTACGATTTCACCGTAGATTTTTGCGCCACGAGCAACAGCGTGCTCAAGCTCTTCGATAACTAACATGCCGCCGCCACCAGAGATAACGAAACCATCACGGTCTGCATCGTAGGTACGAGAAGCCAGCTCTGGCGTGTCGTTGTACTTAGTAGAAAGTGCGCCCATTGCGTCGAACATCATAGTCAGAGACCAATCCAGTTCTTCACCGCCACCAGCGAATACAACGTCTTGCTTACCAAGTTGGATAAGCTCCATTGCGTGACCAATACAGTGTGCAGATGTCGCACATGCAGAGCTCATAGAGTAGTTCACACCACGGATTTTGAAAGGAGTTGCTAGACAAGCAGAAACCGTAGAAGCCATTGTACGTGGAACCATGTATGGACCAACGCGCTTCACGCCTTTCTCACGGATGATGTCTACCGCGTTTACTTGGTTTAGAGATGAAGCACCACCTGAACCCGCAACGATACCCGTGCGGTCATTAGATACTTGATCTTCAGTTAAGCCAGAATCAGCAATTGCTTGCTCCATTGAAAGATAAGCGAATGCCGCTGCATCACCCATAAAGCGCATTTTTTTGCGATCGATATGGTCAGCAGGGTTCATTTTTAGGTTACCCCATACTTGAGAGCGCAAGCCATTTTCCTTGAACTGCTCTGAAGCGGTAATACCAGATTTACCCTCTTTCAGTGATGCTAAAACTTCTTCGACGTTGTTACCGATACTTGAAACAATACCCATACCGGTGATTACGACTCGTTTCATGTGACATTCCTATAATTCTAAATTCAGCTAGATGATAACTAAGAAGCCTAACAAAAGTGGTCAGCTTTCCTAGAAATTCGTACAATCCCTACCAACATATCGCTTCAAATCACAAAATGATAGATTTTATGACTTCAATTACTAATGCAGAACTGGAATGGAATGAGTCTGGCACGCCAGTTTCAGACCAATTTGACGACGTTTACTTCTCCAATGTTAACGGTTTAGAAGAAACTCGCTACGTCTTTTTAAAGCAAAACCACCTTCCAGAGCGTTGGCTTGAACATGAACAACGCCGCTTTGTGATTGCTGAAACCGGCTTTGGCACAGGTTTGAACTTTCTTGCAGTTTGGCAATGGTTCGATGCTTTTCTTAAAGATAACCCACAAGCGATGACCAAAGAGTTACATTTCATCAGTTTTGAAAAATATCCTTTAAATAAAGAGGATCTGATCAAAGCACACCAATCGTGGCCAGAATTAGCCGAGTATGCGACGCAACTCCAAGAACACTACCCTATTGCTCTACCTGAATGTCACCGCATTGTGCTGGGCGACGGTGCAATCACGCTTGATTTGTGGTTTGGCGATATTAAAGATTGCATGCCCAACGTACCAACCCCGCGTGAAGGTTTGGTTGATGCTTGGTTCTTAGACGGTTTTGCTCCGAGCAAGAACCCAGAGATGTGGAATCAAAACCTATTCAACGGCATGGCTAAGCTCGCTAAGCAAGATTGTAGCTGCGCCACCTTCACCGCTGCTGGCTTTGTTCGCCGTGGCTTAATTGAAGCTGGCTTTGAAATGAAAAAGGTCAAAGGCTTTGGTACTAAGCGAGAAATGATCGCCGGCCGACTTGGCGAAAAGCACGCTCACACCAACATCAAACCTTGGTATGGCCTCGCTCAACACACTGAATCCCAAGACATTGCGATCATTGGTGGTGGTGTCGCCAGTGCTGCATTAGCCAAAACGCTAAGCCGTCGTGGCAAAAATATCACCCTTTATTGTGAACATCCACAAGCTGCGGGCAATGCCTCAGGTAACAACCAAGGTGCGATTTACCCGCTATTAAGCGAAGCGACCTCGAACGTGTCTCGCGTGTTTGGCCCGGGATTACTGTTTGCTCGTCAATTTATTAATCAAGCGGCTCAGTCTATTCAATTTGATCACAGTTGGTGTGGCGTGAACATCTTGATGTGGGATCAAGGCTCCACTAAAAAGCTCAACCGCATGTTGGAAGGCAACTTCCACACCGACCTGATTCAGCGTTTATCGCCAGAGCAAGCCAACGAAAAGATTGGCTTACCCGTCGATAAAGAGAGTGTTTACTTTCCGCTGGGTGGTTGGTTAAGCCCTCTTCAACTGACTCAAGGCTTGATTGGCAAGCTAGAAGAGAGCAACCAAGTGAGCGCACACTATCAACATCAAGTAACGCAACTTGAGTGGCTCGAAGCTGAAAAACAATGGTTACTGACGATTGAGGCACCTCAAGGTGAGATTCAAACTAAGCACGACCAAGTAGTTGTCGCAAACGGACACAAGTTCACTCAGTTTGAACAAACTCAGCCAGTACCACTGACTCCGGTTAAAGGCCAAGTGAGCCATATTCCGACCACGGAAAATCTCAGCCAGCTAAAAACCGTGTTGTGCTTTGATGGCTATTTGACGCCACAGAACCCCAACAATGGTCATCACTGTATTGGTGCGAACTACGACAAAACCAATATCGACCAAGAATTTGATATTGAGGTTCAGCAGCACAATGGCGAGCGCCTACATGGGTCACTACCAGACCAAGCATGGACAAAAGATGTCGATACCAGTGACAACTTAGCGCGCCAAGGTATCCGAAGCGTAAGCCGTGACCACCTTCCGTTTGTCGGAAACGTTGGTGACTTTGAAGCCATTAAGGAGCAGTACCAAGATCTCCACAACTTCAACCCGCAGCGTGACTCGGTTGAGGATGTAGAAACGGTAACAAGCTTCCCTAACCTTTATTGCTTTATCGGACTGGGTTCACGTGGTTTGAGCTCTGCACCATTATTGGCTGAAGTATTAGCATCACAGATCTGTGGCGATCCGCTGCCCTTGCCTGTTGATGTGCTTGAGGCGATTCACCCAAGTCGAATGTGGGTACGCAGACTGCGTAAAGGTAAGGCATTAACGGCTGGATGGGTTGCTGACAAGCATTCTAAATCAAAGCCGTAGTTTCTAGTTCAGCTATTTTGAACATCTGAAATTTCTGAATATCTGAAACTAATAAGTTAAAAGCTAAAAAGCCCTACGTGACTAAGTTAAGTCGCTCGGGCTTTTTGTTATTCGTGTTGATCTAAACTGATGTTCTAAATGGAGCAGTATTTACAGCTTAGCAACCGCGTCTTTAATCTGTAGAGCAATCTCTTCGTTGCTGATAGAGCCCGACTCAAAATCAAAGTTATCGTAGAAGCTTGGTACTGAAACTGACGCTTGCACGTTGCCACCGAAGTAAGGTGCAGAACCTGTCGCTGCACCAAGTACCGTTTGTGCGCCACCAGGGCCCGGTGAAGTCGCTAGGTAAACCGCCGGCTTCTCGCCAAACACTGAACGCTCAATACGTGTCGCCCAGTCAAATAGGTTTTTATACGCTGCTGGGTAGTGACCATTGTGTTCTGCGAACGAGATAACAAACGCATCAGCTTCAGCTAGGTCGCGTAGGAATGCTTGAGCACCTTCCGCTTGGCCAATCTCTTTTTCAGTGTCTTCACTGAACATAGGAACATTGTAATCGTTGATGTCTAGGACTTTTACTTCAGCACCTTCAATCAAGTTTGCTGCGTAAGTTGCTAGTGTTTTGTTGATTGAGGTAGAACTTGTGCTTGCGCCAAATGCGATAACTTTCATGATGTGACCTTTCTGTAATTCCGTTAAGTGGGATTAGAATAACGTAGTAAGAAAATGTAACCATCACAAGAAATGAACGGACTCATTCAAAAATTTCGAACGAGTCTCAAATAAACCAGTTCGCTCAGCAAAATGGGAAAGGAAGGGACTGAGCGGATAGTATTAATACATCGAGATTAAGCTTGGTTTTGTAGCTCAACCCAAAGGTCATTAACGATAGTGCGGTCTGCTGGTGTTAGTTCAGAGCGAGCGTCGTCTAGGCTCTGTTCAATACGAGCTTTTACTTCAGCCACATCTTCAATGCCTTCTTCTTCACATGAAGCCACTGAAAGAGAAATATGACCACGTAAGTAACCACCAGCAAACAGTTCATCGTCTGATGCGTTTTCAATGCGAGCATCAATTACTTCAAGTAGTTTTTCTTCAAATTCGATAATCATAATATTCTCTTATTTCACAATAAATTGGCTAGCACATAAAGGTTCTACATCGTAGAAGCTGCGTAATGCTTCAGAGAGCATTTTCACGCGAGGCGGAAAGCCTACTTCAAAGATACCCATAACTTCGCTATGTACTTTATTCATAAAGGCCAAACGATCTGGCTCAAAATCGCCGTGTAGATTGTCACAGCTGACATTAAAAGGAAAGCCTGCGCTCATCGCAATGATCCATTCATACGCTTGTGGGCGAATTTCTACTTTTTCAAACTCAGCTTGAACCGATTCCGTTCGACCGTCAGGTTCATACCAATAGCCAAAATCTTCCAGTAAACGACGCTCAGGCCCAGCAACGCACCAGTGTGCGATCTCATGGAGTGCAGAGGCGTAAAAGCCACGTGCGAACACGATTCGATGGTGTGGGATAGTATCATCAGCAGGCAAATAGATCGGCTCATCAGCCCCTAGCTCTAGTTTGGTATTAAAGCTTTCAAAAAAGGTCTGATTGAAGATATCGATAATGTCTGAGTATTGGTGTGTCATAAAATCAAATTTAAGTAAAAATAACTGGGGCATTTTGCTTTTTTTTCAGCGCTCGGTAAAGCCCTATCAAGCGTAATGACATCGGGTTCGCCATTATACTTTGCAGTGACAATCGATTGCCATTCCCAGATTACACCACTTTAAGGTGAATGATTAGTTTAGCTAATCTGAAACGCCCATTCACGGTACAAATATTCATTCGTCAACAAGCATTTTTACTACTACACTCGCGCTTCATTTTATATCCCTAAGGCCTATAAGACTCGAGTTTATAGACCTAAATTATAGAGCTACAGCAATGCTACTAAGTGTTTTGTATATCATTGGCATCACGGCAGAAGCCATGACCGGCGCTCTCAGTGCAGGCAAACAAAAAATGGATTGGTTTGGTGTAATGTTGGTTGCGAGCGCAACGGCAATTGGCGGCGGTACAGTACGCGATATCTTACTTGGCCATTACCCTTTAGGTTGGGTTGAAAACCCTCAGTATCTGGCCATCACCTGTATAGCAGGTGTTATTACAACCGGGTTGGCGAAATGGGTTATCAAGCTAAAAGGTTTGTTTATTCGCTTGGATGCCTTAGGCCTAATCGTATTCAGTATCATTGGTACCAAAGTAGCGATGACCATGGGTCTGCACCCGATGATTTGCATGGTATCGGCATTAGTGACAGGTGTCTTTGGTGGTTTGTTACGTGACCTTATCTGTCGTCAAACACCATTGGTGTTACATGAAGAGCTGTATGCCTCTGTCGCACTTGTCGCTTCAGGTTTGTACCTAGGTTTGCTTGAGCTTGGCATCAACGACGTCACGGCGACAATTGTGACGCTTGTAGTTGGTTACTTGCTGCGCATGGCGGCTGTAAGATTCAAATGGAGTTTGCCTTCGTTCCAGCTTGATCCTGAAAGTTCAGTGCATTAATGGATTAAGAGCCTTAAGCTGCTAGCTGTCTTTAATGACGATAGTCGCTAACCGGACGAATAATCCTGCTAATGTGAAAAAGGGTTACTTCATTACGAAGCAACCCTTTTTTGTTTCTACCAATTCTATTCTAAATAAAAAGAAGCAGAATTAGATTTGTGGTGTTTCAGTTGTCACACCAAAGTTTTGACCACGATGACGTAGCAAGTGGTCAAGCAGCACGATAGCCAGCATTGCTTCTGCAATAGGTACCGCACGGATGCCAACACATGGATCGTGACGACCTTTCGTGATTAGCTGCGTTGCTTCACCATCTTTCGTGATTGTGTCACCAGGTACAGTGATGCTTGATGTTGGTTTAAGCGCAATGCTTGCCACAATATCTTGACCAGTAGAGATACCACCTAAGATACCGCCAGCATGATTGCTGCTGAAACCTTCTGGAGTTAATGGGTCACGGTGTTCACTACCGCGTTGATTAACAACATCGAAGCCATCACCAATCTCAACACCTTTCACAGCGTTAATGCTCATTAGAGCGTGCGCGATGTCAGCATCTAGACGATCAAAGATTGGCTCACCAAGGCCTACTGGCACTTTAGTCGCAACCACTTGAATCTTCGCACCGATCGAGTTGCCTTCTTTTAGCAAGTCACGAATCAGTTGATCAAATTCTGGTACTTTGTCGGCATCTGGACAGAAGAAAGCGTTGTTTTCAATCTCGTTCCAATCCACTTTATCAATTGAGATATCACCCATTTGAGAAAGGTAAGCTTGGATTTCAACACCAAACTCTTGTTTTAGGTATTTCTTCGCAATTGCACCTGCAGCAACACGCATTGCAGTTTCACGAGCTGAAGAACGACCACCACCTCGGTAATCACGCACACCGTACTTTTGATGGTACGTATAGTCAGCGTGGCCAGGGCGGAACTTGTCTTTAATTTCGGAATAGTCTTTAGAGCGTTGGTCTGTATTTTCAATCAATAGACCAATAGAAGTACCCGTAGTTTGGCCTTCAAATACACCTGATAAGATTTTCACTTCATCCGCTTCACGACGAGCCGTTGTATAGCGAGAAGTACCAGGGCGACGACGATCCAAATCTCTTTGAAGGTCTGCTTCGGTAATTTCTAATCCTGGTGGGCACCCATCTACGATACATCCTAGTGCGATACCGTGACTTTCTCCGAACGTGGTCACGCGGAAATGTTGTCCGATACTGTTTCCTGCCATTACTTCCTCTAAATCAGCTATTGAGCAGAAGGTTTGATTCCTAAACCGACTGGCTAATAGCTTTACTTGTCTATTCTTCGTGAATTCATAGTGGCTTTATTACCAAATGATGTAAACCCCAAAAAACGAACAATTTTAACTTTCTATTACATAAGCCGAATGAAACGAATAACAGAAGAAAATGAGTCGCGCTTGAAAAGAAGTGTTTTATGATGTGTAAAATGCAAAAAACCCGACAACTCGGAGAGTTATCGGGTTTCTTTAAATAATGGCACGCCCTGAAGGATTCGAACCTTCGACCACCTCCTTAGAAGGGAGGTGCTCTATCCAGCTGAGCTAAGGGCGCGCTACAGGAACGAATTATACGAATTCGAATCAGTAAAGCAACGGCTTTATGTAACATTCTGATCTAAGTGGGTAAAAAAAGGCCAACAAACATATAAGTGTTGGAAAATAGAGCAAAGCAAACGTTTGCTTGATGGTAATCAAAAAGATTTTCTGGAATAATGCGCCAAAAACATCAGCCACTAACTTGAATATCAATACTAAGGAAATTCATGACTGCTCAAAATATTGATGGAAAGCTAATTTCTCAAACGGTTCGCTCCGAAGTTGCTGCACGTGTAAAAGCTCGTACTGAAGCTGGATTACGCGCTCCGGGCCTAGCGGTTGTTTTAGTGGGTGAAGACCCTGCTTCTCAGGTTTACGTTGGAAGTAAGCGTAAAGCGTGTGAAGAAGTTGGCTTCGTATCTAAATCTTACGACTTGCCAGCCACTGCGACAGAAGACGAATTGTTAACACTTGTAGACCAACTGAACGACGATCCAGAGATCGACGGTATTCTTGTTCAACTGCCTCTACCAGCAGGCATTGATAGCACTCACGTTCTTGAGCGTATCACGCCAGAAAAAGACGTTGATGGCTTCCACCCCTACAATGTCGGCCGTTTGGCTCAGCGCATGCCTAAGCTTCGCTCTTGCACGCCAAAAGGCATCATCACGCTGCTTGACCGTTACAACATCGACTTACGTGGTAAGCACGCGGTTGTGGTTGGCGCATCAAACATCGTAGGTCGCCCAATGACGCTAGAGCTTCTTCTAGCAGGTTGTACGACGACAACATGTCACCGCTTCACCAAAGACCTTGAAGGTCACGTGCGTCAAGCAGACGTTGTTGTAGTTGCCGTTGGTAAACCTAACTTCATTCCTGGCGCTTGGATTAAGAAAGGCGCTGTTGTGGTCGATGTGGGTATCAACCGTTTGGAATCTGGCAAACTAGTGGGTGACGTTGAATACGACGTAGCGAAAGAAAGCGCAAGCTTCATCACACCTGTGCCGGGTGGTGTTGGCCCAATGACGGTGGCGAGCCTAATCGAGAACACCATGATCGCTTGTGAGCAATTTCACTCGAAATAGTCCGCAGCGCATATAAATAAATTAGAAAGCCGCAACGTGATGAACGTTGCGGCTTTTTTGATGCTTTGGTACTTAGCTATTCGTTTTTAAAACGGGGTGACTCGCTTTTGATGAAGCGCTCGTTGCTACTTATCTGGACTCTCAACTTTTTCCGTCTGTTCAGAAGGCGGTAATAAACTAATAAGCTCACACTCCGTTGATATAAGTTTTTCCAACTCAGATCCTTGTGTCATTAAACGGAAATCACCGCCAGTGATCACCCCAAGAGGAATGGCTTTAGGATACAAAGCATTAAACTCTTTTAAATCAAATGCCTCGGTCAAACCTGTACTTTTAATTTGGCTACCCTGAGCCATCAGTGAGTTAAGCTTAGAATAGGTAATCCCTTCCGAGAACAGACTTCGATTGCCATTGCGGCTCACTTGATGTCTTTCATGCTTAGTCTCTGACGATTCAAGCTCAAACACCTTATTGGCACCAAACTCGTCTTGGTAATGCATGCTGACTAACGGGTTGGTTTGACGATAAGGCGAGACGATCATCGCACGCCCTATCCCATCGAGTTCCAAATTGTTTTCCGCGTGGCTTGAAGCTGGGTTACCAAAGTAAACATTCAAGTTATCCATACGAGCTAAGCGAATGCTTTCCCAGTTAGTATCAGCAAGCACACTGTTGATGTTGTGTGTGGCTAGCACCTTGGCAAATTGTCTTGCAAAGTGAGTGGCGCCAAAGAAGATAACCCCTTGCGCTTTCTCTTGAGTGACCCCTAGCCTTCTCGCCCACCAGCTCGCGGTTAAGCTCTGAATCACAACCGTACCAATAATGACTAAGAACACCATGGGCACGAGCAGATCTGCGCCTTCAATCAATTGCTTCTCTTGCAGTTTTATCGCAAACAGAGAAGAAACCGCGGCTGCTACGATCCCGCGAGGTGCCATCCAACTCAAAAACCATTTATCCGCCGAATTAAGATCCGTACCGATCCCGCTGATCCACACGCTTAACGGGCGAGCCACCAACATAACCACCGCTAGCAACCCAATACCGCCCCAACCTATCGAAAGGAAAGCCCCCGAATCGAGTCGACTGGCTAACAGAATAAACAACGCAGAAATAAGTAACACGGTCAGGGTTTCTTTGAATTCGATGATGTCTTCGATGTCCAAGCCCTTCACGTTGGCAAGCCAGATCCCCATGATGGTCACGGTTAATAAACCCGATTCTTCACTCAGATCATTAGAAAACGAGAACGCCGCCAACATTAGCGTCAGCACAGCCACATTACGTAAATAGTGCGGTACCCAATGCCCTTGCAGCATCTTGGCAATCAAATGGCCACCGATGATCCCTAAGCCTAAACCTATGACTAACGTCAGGCCCAGAGCTGACAGAACATGTCCGGTAGGGTCGGCAGAAGAAACAATGTACTCGTAGACGAGAACCGCAAACAGAGCGCCAATCGGATCAATTACTATCCCTTCCCATCGCAAGATACTGCCTAACGAAGATTTAGGCTGAATACTGCGAAGCATGGGCACGATTACCGTAGGGCCAGTTACCACAACTAATGCACCAAACAGTGCGGCTAACGGCCAACTGAAGTCCACAAAGTAGTATGCCCCCACCACGATACACGCCCATGTAATCAACATGCCGAAACTCACGAGGTGAGTCACCATCCGGCCATGGCCTCTGATTTCTTTGAAATTTAGGGTCAATGCTCCTTCAAACAAGATGATGGCAACCCCTAAGGAGATCATAGGAAACAGCACATCACCGAAAATGGCATCGGGATTTAGAATATTCAGGCCGGGACCTAACAATAGGCCAACGATAAGGAGAGGGAGAATGGCGGGAAGACGTAAACGCCAGCCGAGCTGCTGACAAGCTAAAGACAAGAGTCCAATTAACGCCAAAGAAGAAGTAATCGACAAATCCATTTGTGCCCCTAAAAGGTTTGCACCACACCCTGTGGTACAAACTATTCAATGAAATAAGAAAGCCTACGTTCTTACACTATAGGCTCTCTTTTTCACGCTAACCGAATATTATTGCGATTAATCAGTCACTTTACTATAGGGGGAGTAAAGTCATGATCAGTTAACTATAGAGAAAGTACAACACCAGCAATAGCAGCACTCATTAGGTTAGCAAACACACCTGCACAAATTGCTTTGAAGCCATATTGTGAGATGAAAGAGCGACGCTCTGGAACTAAGCTGCCCAAACCACCGATAAGAATCGCCATGGTAGAGATGTTAGCAAAGCCGCATAGAGCGAAAGTTACGATCGCTTGTGAGTGCTCACTTAGCGCCTCTTTAGCATCCATTAGTTGGATGAAAGCCACGAACTCGTTCACGACAATCTTGTTACCGATCAATGAGCCCGCAACCACAGCCTCAGACCACGGCACACCGATCAGCCATGCAACGGGTGCGAACACATAACCTAGTAGAAGTTCGAAGCTTAGGTTTACGCCAAACCAACCACCAACAATACCTAGCAAGCCATTCAGCATTGCAATCACACTGATAAAGGCAAGTAGTGTCGCACCCACCGCAACGGCAATACGAAGTCCAGACATAGCCCCATCTGCCATTGCCTCAACTACGTTTGTTGCTCGTGGAATTTCAACGTCAGACTCAATATTTTCTTGAGCGTCATCTGCGCTACCTGGTACTAAGATCTTAGCCATCAATAGGCCAGCAGGTGCAGACATAAATGCAGCTGCGATCAGGTAATTTAGATCAACGCCAAGCGATGCGTAACCCACTAGCGTACCACCAGCGACAGAAGCCAAACCACACACCATCACAGCAAACAGTTGTGAATCCGTCATGTGCTTCAAGTAAGGCTTAACCACCAATGGAGCTTCAATCATGCCAACGAAAATGTTTGCAGTCGCAGACAGTGACTCCGCACGACCTGTGCCCAAAAACTTTTGTAGTGCGCCACCGATAAGGTTGATCACCTTTGGCATAAAGCCGATGTGGTACAAACCAGAGATCAGTGCAGAGAAAAAGATAATGATGCCTAGAACGTTAATCGCGAAAACAAATCCGTTATTCGTTAGGCCACCAAATAGGAAGTTAATCCCCTCTTGACCGTAGTTGATCAAGCTAGATACCGCACCTGTGGCTGCATTCAACGCTTCTTTACCCATTGGTACATACAGAACCAACAGCGCGAATGAGATTTGTAATAAGAAAGCCAAAGAGACTGTTCTTAGTGGAATATTTTTTCTGTCCGTAGATAGTAACCAAGCGGCAACTAAAATAGTGATAATTCCAAGTAGGGAAGCCATGTGCGTCAACCTAAAAGTTGTAGGTAGGAAAGGCGACGCATTCTATAGAGGAAATCGTTTGCGGCAAGCTGAGGTTGTTAATGTGATGTTGGGGTAATCACGATTTAACTATGAGTATAATTAAGTTATTGAATTTTAATAATTAACTTTGATTAAAAAGCGTACTTTTTCCATATGGAAATTATATTTATAGATTAGGAAACAGTTAGCGATGCAGTTCAACGCAAGTTTTGAGGTTTTTGTCCCAATACGTCGGCGACCCGATATGATCTTTAATGAACTCAATCACTGCCGAAAGCTTCTTCGGCATATTCTTTCGGCTCGGGTAAACGGCATAGAATGGCATTAATTGACTCGCTCTCCATTCCGGCAAAACTTGGATTAATTTGCCCGTTCTAAACTCTTCTTTTACTAAGTAAGTTGCTAAGTAAGCCACACCCCACCCTGATACGGCTGCGTCTCGCACGGCCTCAGCTAGATCCACCGAGTAATCACCCGCTACTTTGACGCTAAGGTTCTCTTGGCCATTATCAAATGCCCACGAGGTATAATCTCGTTCACGGCTGCGATAGATAAGACAGTTATGGTCAATCAGATCAGAAGGCACATGTGGCGTCCCGGCCTTAATCAAATAGTCCGGTGATGCAGCCACCACAAACTGGCTGTCAGCCAATCGCTGAGCAATATAACCTTCTGGCAGATCTTCGTTGTTGGTGATCCATAGGTCCAGTCGCTCTTCAATCATATCCACCTTGTAGTCAAACAAGTGAACCTCGATTCTCAGCTGAGGATAAAGTTGTCTGAGCTGATCAATCGCAGGAATGATATGTAAAGTGCCAAATGACTGTGACAACCCAACACGCAATATTCCAGAGATGTCATCACGCTGGCTGTCCATATCCATTTGAGCGGCTTTTACCGTGTTAAACAGTTGCTCACAGTGCTGATAGAACACTTCCCCTGCTTCGGTCAGCGTTAAGCTACGTGTGGTGCGTTGTACCAACTTGATACCAATAGAGTCTTCAAGCAAAGCAACTTGCTTACTAATGTGAGACACCGAAACGTTCAAGCTTTTTGCAGCACTGGTAAAGCCTTCGTGCTTGATCAGCGCATGGAATATCACCATCTGTGCAGCTCTATCTGTTAGCACAAGATCACCTTATTAAATCTCTGAAATATAAAATCAAAAAGGACTCCGAAGAGTCCTTTAGTTCGTTCTGCCTATGGTAGGCCAAATGCTATTCAAAGCGACTTAGGTCTGTTAATCAAACTTAATTCTGTCGGCTAGATGGCTTACTGCCAAAGCAAAGTAGTAAGAACGATTCCACTTCATTAACACATTGTAGTTGTTATAAATGAGGTACGAACGTCCGGTTTCATCATCCGGCATGATTAACCAAGCTTTAATGTCTTCATCAAGTGTTGGCAGTGGGCGATCGTCATAGCGTTTAATACCGAGTTCAGACCACTCTTTTAAGTATTTCGCTTTGTCTTCGTCTCGACCTTGTAAATCGATCGACACAGTTGACGGAACATGAACCTGACGACCCCAAGTATATTTGTCATCCCACCCTGATTGGCTGAGATAATTGGCCGCCGAAGCAAATACGTCTTCTTCAGTGCCCCAAATGTCTTTCTTGCCATCACCACTGCCATCAGCGGCGTAAGCTAAGAATGAGCTTGGCATAAACTGAGGTTGACCCATCGCACCAGCCCAAGAGCCTTTCATCTCTTTTGGTGCAATATGGCCTTGATCAAGAATCTTCAATGCCGCCATCGCTTCGCTACGGAAGAAAGCTTCTCGGCGTCCTTCATAAGCCATGGTCGTTAGGGCGTCGATAACGCTGTAATTGCCCGTGAACTTACCAAAATTACTCTCAACGCCCCATAGCGCGACAATGAATCTTGGTTGAACACCATATTCATCACCAATACGCTTTAACGCGGTGTAATGCTCCTTGTAGAGTGACCTTGCTTGCTTCACTTTCCAATCTGGAACCGCTCGTGGAATGTATTCATCCAGAGTCAGTTTTTTCTCAGGTTGGTTTTTGTCGGCTTTTACCGCTCTTGGCTTAAACGTTACACCATCAAAGGCTTCATCAATGATCGCTTCAGAGATGCCTTCTTCACGGCCTTGTTGTTTTAGTTTTTCTACATATTGCTCGAAGCTCAGTTCTTCAGCTTGTATTGAACTTATGGTCAGGCTATTACCCAATAGTAATGCCGACACAGCCAATATGGTTTTCGAAAATTTACTCAACGATCACTCCTCCTTGAATTGAGGTGGCTATCACTCTTCGTCTTGAGATTTCTGTTGAGCTTTACGCTCTTTATGAAGCTCAAGTTCGTTAACTGGTGGTGGCGGAACCTGTAAAAAGAAACCATCGGTATTCAGTGATTCTTTCACTTTTTCGATGTTTACTTGAGCCAGTTTACGGCCATCCATTTTAATTACCATTACAAAACTAGGTTTACCAAACATTTGCATCAATGCGTCAGGAACTTGTGAAAAATCATCCTTCTTAGGGATATAAAGGTATGTTCCTTCTTTCTTTGAGCTTTTATATATAGAACACAGCATGACAAACCTTTTAATTGATTATGACTACAAAACTCTCACTTGCGAGATCAATAGTTTATGTTAGGGAAATATTGGGAACAAAACGTCCATTTGACAACAAGATTACTTGCTGTGCTTGGTTTGGGAATATAACATGATAAACCTAGTTTCAGGCAATGCCCTTTATTTTATTGATAAAGAAATTGTACTAATCCGCTATTGAGGTCCTGTAGTTTTTCGATGTCTAGTAACCCAGATCTAAAAGGTAGCAGCTTTACGCTATCTGTTTTGCACTTATCCGATGATCAAGTCGAAAATGCAGTCTCTTTTCTTCAAGAGAAAGTAGACCAAGCACCTACGTTTTTCGCTGCCGCACCTGTTGTTATCAACATCAGTAAAGTCGCGGGCGATATTGATTTTGTGCAACTTAAAAATGGTATATCTCAAGCGGGCATGATCCCGGTTGGTGTGGCAGGCTGTTCTGATAAGCGAATGCAAAACCTCGCTAAAGAAGCCGGTTTTGCAGTGATGACGGCAAGCAAGTCGCCATCTCAAGCTCCAGCGAAAATGGCACCAATCAAAGTGATTAGAACCCCTATTCGTTCTGGTCAGCAGGTTTATGCGAAAGATGGCGATCTATTGATACTCAGCCATGTGAGTGCAGGCGCGGAAGTGATTGCCGATGGCAGCATCCATATTCATGGCACTTTACGCGGCCGTGCGATTGCAGGTGCAAGTGGTCAAACTGAAGCAAAAATAATTTGTAATGACTTACAAGCCGAGCTGGTTTCCATTGCTGGAAATTACTGGCTCAGCGATCAAATTGAAAGCGAGTACTGGCAGAAGAAAACCATGTTCAGTATGGCAAACGATGTATTACACGTTGATGTCCTCGCAATATAAGAGAAATAAAAGGAAAACAGAATGGCACGCATTATCGTTGTAACGTCAGGTAAAGGCGGGGTAGGCAAAACGACCTCCAGTGCAGCTATTGCCTCGGGTCTGGCTTTAAAAGGAAAGAAAACCGCAGTTATCGACTTTGATATCGGTCTGCGTAACCTAGATTTAATCATGGGTTGTGAGCGTCGTGTTGTGTACGACTTCGTTAATGTTATCAATGGTGAAGCGACGCTGAACCAAGCGATGATCAAAGACAAGCGCACAGAGAACCTGTTCATTCTTCCTGCTTCTCAAACTCGTGATAAAGACGCACTAACAAAAGATGGTGTTCGTCGTGTATTTGATGAACTGGATGAAATGGGCTTTGATTTCATCATCTGTGATTCTCCTGCGGGTATCGAACAAGGCGCTCTTATGGCGTTGTACTTCGCTGATGAAGCGATTGTAACCACCAACCCAGAAGTCTCTTCAGTACGCGATTCAGACCGTATTCTAGGTATTCTTGACTCTAAATCTCGTCGTTCTGAAGACGGCTTAGAGCCAGTGAAAACACACCTTCTATTGACTCGCTACAACCCAGCACGTGTAACTCAAGGTGAGATGCTCAGTGTTGAAGACGTTGAAGAAATCCTGCACATCTCTCTACTGGGTGTAATTCCAGAGAGCCAAGCGGTACTGAACGCATCGAACAAGGGTGTTCCAGTTATCTTTGACGAAGCAACCGACGCAGGTATGGCTTACAATGATACTGTAGAGCGACTACTGGGTAGCCAAGTTGACTTCCGCTTCTTAACGGAACAGAAGAAAGGCATCTTCAAACGACTGTTCGGGGGCTAATGCACAATGTCATTATTAGAGTTTTTTAGACCACAGAAAAAGACAACCGCAAACCTAGCCAAAGAACGTTTGCAGATCATTGTTGCCGAACGACGCAGCCATGACGACCCAGCGCCGTCTTACCTGCCGCAACTAAAAGAAGACATCTTGAAGTGTATTGCCAAGTACGTTGAGGTCGATCCATCAATGGTTGATCTGACTTTTGAACACAAAGATGACGACATCTCAGTGTTAGAGTTGAATGTTAAGCTTCCAGAAGAAGATCGATAATCTTTCTGAACAAGATTGGCAGGTAATACACTTGCTTGTATTGATTGAATAAAAAAGAGAGCCTAGGCTCTCTTTTTTGTATGTGCAGTTTATAACTGTAACTAAGTTAGGCTTTAAAGCAGCAAGCGGTTATTTGATCGCTTTACTCAGCTTTTCGCCAACCACATCTAAACGCCAGCCTTGCATAACATCAGGCAGCTTTTCTGGGTTACGATCGTGCTTCCACACCCAGCTTAACATTTGGTTAAGTTGCTTCTTCGATGCCAAGAATTCCGTCGCCAAACCACTGTGTTGTGATGCTGTTTTCACTTCATCTTTCAGCACTTTGAAGAGTTGCTTGTAGCCAGGGAAGTCCATTAGACGTTCTACTGGTGCTGGGTACTCTTCTTCTGGTGTATGTTCCGCTAACTTTACGATTGAGCTGATCTTCGCACCATGGCGACGCACAGAGCGGTAATCAAAACCCTCTTGCTCCATGTGCTTGGGATCTTTCATCGCAAAACGCGCCACAGCCCATAGGTCTTGTTCTTTGAAGACAAAGTTCAGCGCTAAATCGCGCTTGATTGCTTCTTTTAGACGCCAAGTTGCTAGAGGTCGTAAGATCGCTAATTGCTTAGGTTTAAGCTGCCACGCCCCTTTAATATCAAGGTAGGCTGTATCTGGGTTTACTTTACGAATGCGCTTGGCAACTTGTAAATCAGACTCTTGCTGAGCCGCTTCCCACCAGCCAGCTTCCATCACTTTTTCTAGAAGCTTGTTGTACATTGGCATTAGGTAATGCACGTCTGCTGCTGCGTAGTCCAATTGTTTTTGAGAAAGCGGACGCGCTAGCCAGTCTGTGCGAGATTCACTCTTATCGAGATCGACACCGACAAACTCTGAAACCAGAGCAGCAAAGCCCGTTGATAAACCATGACCTAAGAAAGCCGCCATGATCTGTGTATCAACCATTGGTGTTGGTGTACAGCCAAATGCGTTCTGGAACACTTCCAAATCTTCACCGCACGCGTGCAGCACTTTCAATACTGATGCGTCTTTCAACAAGGTAACGAACGGTGTCATGTCATCAAGAGCAATAGGGTCAATCAGTGACAGCGTTTCACCATCAAATAACTGAATCAAGCCTAATTGAGGGTAATAGGTTCTAGTACGAACGAACTCCGTATCAAGCATAACGACATCGGCTTCACGTGCTTGTTGGCAAACTCGCTCAAGGTCTTTCAATTGGGTAATGATTTGATAATCCACAAAAACTCTCACAGGTTTCTATTTGATCGCCGGATACAAAAATGCCGACATTAACTGTCGGCATTCTAACACCATTTTTCAGCGCTCGCTTAGATTAAGCGCCTCAATGGTTTTGGTGCAGTACTTTCGCGCAAACGGGCTAATTATTCGCTAGCGCGTTTCGCAAGTTCTGCATCGTTTTCTTCACGCAGTACGCGGCGTAAGATCTTACCTACGTTAGTCTTTGGAAGATCATCTCTGAACTCGACTAATTTAGGGATTTTGTAACCCGTTAAGTGCTCACGACAGTGCGCGATAATGTCTTCTTTGGTCAGGCTAGGGTCACGCTTCACAACGTAGATCTTAACCAATTCACCAGACACTTCATGAGGTTGACCGATAGCTGCTACTTCAAGCACTTTACCATGCAGAGCCACAACGTCTTCAATCTCGTTCGGGTAGACGTTGAAGCCTGATACAAGAATCATGTCCTTCTTACGGTCAACGATGTACAACAAGCCTTCGTCATCAAACTTAACGATGTCACCTGTCGATAACCAACCGTCTTGATCGATCACTTCTTTGGTCGCTTCAGGGCGCTGCCAGTAACCTTGCATCACTTGAGGGCCACGAACTTGTAGCTCGCCTACTTGGTCATTAGCAATAACCTTACCTTCATCATCAACAATACGAACTTCTGTCGATGGTACTGGTAGGCCGATAGCACCTGTGTAGTCTTTCAGGTCGTATGGGTTACCCGTTACCAGTGGTGAACACTCAGTTAAGCCATAGCCTTCCAATAGGTGAATGCCTGTCGCTTTCTTCCATTGCTCAGCAACAGCGCGTTGAACCGCCATGCCGCCGCCAACAGATAGGCGTAGGTTACTGAAATCCAACTCGTGGAAATCTTCGTTATTAACTAGCGCATTAAACAAGGTGTTTACGCCGGTAATTGCGGTAAACGGAACCTTTTGCAGCTCTTTAATAAAGCCAGGAATGTCACGAGGGTTAGTAATTAGAAGGTTACGACCACCCATCTCAACAAACAGTAAGCAGTTCACCGTCAGTGCAAATACGTGGTAAAGCGGTAATGCCGTTACCACCAACTCGCGGCCTTCTTGCAGAACAGGACCGTAAGCCCCTTTCGCTTGAAGTACGTTCGCAATCATATTGCGGTGCGTTAGGATTGCGCCCTTCGCTACACCTGTTGTACCACCAGTGTACTGTAGGAACGCGATGTCATCACCCGCCATGAACGGTTTCACATATTGAAGACGACGACCTTTGTGCAGCGCTTTTCTGAATGAGATAGCACCCGGCAGATCATACTTAGGCACCATGCCTTTTACGTATTTCACTACAAAGTCGACAATTGTCCCTTTCGCGCGTGGCAGCATTTGCCCTAGGCTAGTTAGAACAACGTGTTTAACCGGCGTGTTATCAACGACTTTCTCTAGCGTGCTCGCAAAGTTAGATACGATAACAATCGCCTTTGCACCAGAATCGTTCAGTTGATGTTCAAGCTCACGAGGTGTGTACAGTGGGTTGACATTCACTGCAATCATACCTGCACGCAATACACCAAATAGTGCAATTGGGTATTGCAGTAGGTTTGGCATCATTAGCGCGACGCGATCGCCCTTCTTCAGTTTCAAGTCATTCTGTAGGTAAGCGGCAAAAGCACGGCTGCGCTCTTCAAGCTTACGGAATGTCATAATCGAGCCCATGTTCTCGAATGCAGGTTGGTCCGCGTACTTCTGTACCGACTGTTCAAACATTTCTACAAGAGATGGGTACTGATCTGGGTTGATCGTTTCTGGTACGTCACTTGGATAACGTGAAAGCCAAGGTTTATCCACGATGTTACTCCTCGTTTATCAGCTGACGACTGCTTCGCCGCTTTTTATCATTGCGGTATTACAGCACAGCTTTAGTGCATGAGCACTAAAAGGCTCAAACACTTGTTTAAATTTTGTTAACTACACCAAGAATTAGCTCTGAAACTAGCTCTGGGCTCTCTAAATGACAATGATGTCCACCAGGAACAGTCTCTATTTGCAGAGGACTATGCACTGATTTGTAGCGATTATGCTGCAAATGTCGGAATCCATCATTGCCTAGGATTATTAATTGAGGGCATTCAATAGCCGCCATAATCGCTTCAGCGTGCGCTTGTGACATTCGATATAACGAGTCACATTTTAGATTAGGGTCGCATCGCCATTGCCAAGAGTTCTCGAACTCGACAATACCTCGCTCAACAATAGGAGCGATTAATTCAGCATTAATTTGGTTGGCGTGAGCTCTCAGCTTAATAGCATCCTCAAGGCTTGCCAGAGGACGTGAAGGCTTTCTTCGCTGTCGAAGACGACTGAGTACCCCATCTCTCAAGCGAGAAACCGTTTCTTGGGGAGCTTCAGAAAGAGGTCCGTGACCTTCAATTTGAATTAATCCTGACACCTTTTCAGGAAAGGCGGCACTATAGCAACTTGCTATCAATGCACCAAGTGAATGTCCTACCAGTACCAGTCTGTTTGGCGATAATTTAGTCACCAACTGATGCAAGTCATCTATATAATCATGAAATGGGTAGTAACTTCCCGATTTGTGCGACGAGAAGCCGTGTCCGAAGAGATCGATAGCAACAAGGTGAGCATTGGGCGCAAACTTGGCGACTTGCTGCATAACCTGATTAAAGCTGGACGAATTATCCAACCACCCATGAATAAAAACGACCGTCGTTGCGGTCGTTTGTGGGTTGCCAATCTGTTGTGTTGCAAGCGTCCCGCTCGCGAGGGAGTATGACTTTTCAATCATCAAACATGTAGTTCCATCTGTTTGCGTAATCAACATCGGATAAAGTTAATTACTCTACGTCTTGTATCACTCGACCTTGTCTTGGCATCGTTTGAAAACTGCGGCAATGTAAACTTCTGCACGAGTAGTAGGTTGGTGCAAAATCGTTAACAACAACGCGCTCAGTAATGTTCCACAGGCGTTGGTTGTCTACTTTCATTACAGGGAAGGTGTAAGGGTATTCCCCTATTTTTCCATCTTCACTTCCAATTGACTGACCAACCAAAGTAATCAGACGACCTTCTGCAAAGCTTAGAGGCTCAACGTACCCTTCAATATAACCAACAAAACGTCCGCTTGGCTCTGCGTCTAGGTCTGGCTTACCGCTACTCGAAATCGGCATATTAGCGACTTCGATTCGAGTCTTATCTTTCAAGTTGGTCACTTTAGAGATAACGCCACCTAATCGAACACTTTGCGCATCCGGTAGTTGGTCGACCCACTGTTGGTAATCGCTAATTACAGGCTCTGATTTTGCTTCAAGCTCGCTAGGAAGTGATGAACACCCGGCAAGTACCAATACACCAAGAGAAAAGGCTATTAAGCGTAATTTAGAGAGATAATTTGACATGGTTCTGGTCCTTAAACAGGCATTAATAAGAAGCTCTAGATGTAGATATCGACACCGATAAGCTTTGCAAGTTCTTCTTTCTTCGCCTGATTCATTACATCCATATACTCTTCCATAGCCTTACGTCCTCGGCCTTCTGGAAGATCATACTGGATTTGAGCCTTGTGTAGCTCAGACTCTTTAACTTGACGAATAGAGTGAGAAACAGCATTAGCGACCTTAGTCGGTTGCCCAACCGCAGTGCTAGCATCAGATTTTTTTGCCTGCTCCTTCTTTTTAATTCGATTCGGCTTAGACGTGCTGCCTATCGAAGAAGGAGGTAAGTTGTTAATTGATACCATGACTAAATATCTGCCCTCTCAAATCTAAATAATACGCATTTAGACCTAATTTGCATCAGAACCTTGTAAAAATTATTCGCGACCTGGCAGTTTCTTCCAAGTCACTTTGTCACGAAGATAAACTGGCTCAGATTCTTCTGCTGCAACCGCTTTACCTTCTGCGTAAGCAAATTGAGCAAGGAACGCCATATCTTGAGCTTCTGGGAATAGCACTTCACACGCTTTGGTGTTGATCGCAAGTGTATCCATATGCTCGGCATAAGCTTCCCAGCCGGTACCGACTTTCGCCCATATTTCAGAATCTGCTTCTAACTGCGCAGCCAGTTCACTTGGTGGCGTTACACATTCGGCATCAACCGCAGTCCAACGACCATCTTGTTCGCGGCTGTAACGAGCCCAGTACACTTCGCTCATACGCGCATCAATCGCTGTTGCTACATGAGTTTCACCAAATTTACGGTAGCTGCCTTGCGCCATCGCTGCCAGTGTAGAGACACCAATCATTGGTAAATCCGCACCAAAAGCCAAGCCCTGAGCAATACCAATACCAATACGCACACCCGTGAAACTGCCTGGGCCTTGGCCAAACGCGATAGCATCGATATCGGTTAAAGCGACATTCGCTTCTTTCAGTACTTCATCCACCATAGGTAGAATTTTCTTTGTATGGTCTCGAGGAGCCTCTTCGCTACGTGCGAACACCTGGTCACCAATTACTAATGCAACTGAACAGTTTTCAGTTGCGGTATCTACTGCAAGAATTTTCGCGCTCATTTGTGTCTCAAATATTCGTTATCTAATCTAAAAATAATGGCTAAACTCAACAATGCCAATTACTCAGCAGCGGTTGAATGGTCTTTAGCTAAGAATTCTTTAATGACCCCTAAGTCACGTGTACGAGGGATAGGCGGTAAACTCGCCAAAAATATGCCACCGTAATCGCGAGTCACCAATCGGTTATCGCAAATAATCAAAGCACCATTATCGCGCTTGTCACGTATCAATCGGCCGACACCTTGTTTCAAGGTAATCACAGCGTCTGGCAACTGTACTTGTGCAAAAGGATCACCCCCTTTTAGCTTACAGTCCTCGATTCGAGCCTTAAGTAAAGGGTCATCAGGGGCTGTAAAGGGCAATTTATCGATGATAACACAGCTTAATGCGTCGCCCCTAACATCTATCCCCTCCCAGAAAGCACCTGTAGCCACCAGCAATGCGTTACCTAATTCCATGAATTCGGCTAAGGTTTTTTGCTTACTTGTCTCACCTTGCAATAGAACGGGAACCGAGAGGGTTTCACGGAATCGCTCCCCCAACTCTTTCATCATGCTGTGTGAAGTACACAAGAAGAAACAGCGGCCTTGGTTTTGCTCAATCACAGGAGTCAGCATTCTTACTAGCTTATCCGCGAGACCGGGGCTATTCGGTTCAGGAAGATAACGAGGTACACACAAGCGCGCCTGATTCGGGTAATCAAACGGGCTTGGCAATGAAAACTGAGCTGACGGTTTTAACCCTAATCGAGAAGTAAAGTGGTCGAAATCATCCGACACCGCCAAGGTTGCTGAGGTAAATACCCACGCGCCCGGCTTCAGCTCAATCTGTTCGTGGAATTTATCGGCGACGGAAAGCGGCGTGATGTGCAAAGCAAAGTGGCGCGGTGTAGTGTCATACCAATACGAATAGCCCGTAATCGACACATCGCACACACGTTCGATACGCGACTTAATCATGTTTGCGCGTTCGAAAGCCGTGTCTAACAGTTGGCTTCGCCCAAGTGCTAACTTCAATACATCAACAGCAAGTTGCAGAGCATCTTGCAAACGAACTAACTCGCGTGCAATCGACTCGGATTTCAAAGCTTCGCGCCAGTTACCACGAAAGCCGGTATCACCAAGCACAATACGCAGATCGGCTGACGATTGAACGAGCCTATCCCCTACTTTCTGTAGCTGACGCATGTCTTTGGCTTCAGTTCGGTAAGCAATTTCAATGTCTTTGGCTAACTCTTGGATCTGTCGACTGGAAACCGATTGTCCGAAGTACTGGCTGGCGATGTCAGGAAGTTGATGTGCTTCATCGAAAATAAACACGTCAGCTTCAGGTATCAATTCGCCAAATCCGGTTTCTTTGATCGCCAAATCAGCTAGGAAAAGGTGGTGGTTTACGACCACCACATCGGAATCCATCGCTTTTTTACGCGCTTTAAGCACAAAGCAATCGGTATAGCTTGGGCACTCTTTACCCAAGCAATTATCATTGGTCGAGGTAATGGTTGGAATAACCGGGCTGTCTTCAGCGATATCATCACAATCGCCTAAATCACCCGTTTGAGTGGATGACGACCAACTACGAACTTTGACTAACTGAGCCAGCAGCGTTGGATCGGTATGAGCACCATGACTCTCGATCATTTGGCGGCTGAGTCTGTCCAAACACAAATAGTTTGAACGTCCTTTGAGCAACGCAACTTGACCATAAAAGCCAAGCGCATCGACCATCAAGGGTAAATCTCGGTGAAACAGCTGCTCTTGAAGGTTTTTAGACCCCGTACTAATGATGGTTTTCTTGCCACTAAGCAGCGCAGGCACTAGGTAAGCAAACGTCTTACCAGTACCTGTTCCAGCCTCAACAACCAACTGGCTTTGATTTTCAATAGCTTGTGAAACCGCTTCAGCCATGTCTAACTGAGCTTGTCTTGGTTGAAACCCAGGGATAGCTTTGCCCAGAGCGCCATCAGCAGAAAACGTTTTAGATATCATAGAGTACGAAGTTTAGAAAAAGAGAAGGAGAATTATGGCAGGTTTAGTGAGCCGGCGCGAATCAAGAATGACTTCGCACCGGAGGTGTTTGGCTTGGCTTGACGTGGCTTAAGTTACCTTGAAGGTAAGAATTGAAGAAGTAGGAATTAGAGAATCGTTTTTATTTTCGACTGAGATAACGTGATAGCCAAGGAGCACCTTCAAAATGGTTATCACCAGGCTGTATGGCTTTCGCTGCATCGGTTGGTGAGGTCTTACTTTCCCACATTTCATCTAGAACATGACCATCTAATTCGGTACCTCTCGCCAATGAATTCACTCGCTTGCAGTACAGTTTTTTGGCTAGTAACTCTTTATCCATAAGTATCACCTCTATTTTTGGCCAAGGCGTAAATGCCTCGGTTGAAGTTCAAATGCGTACTACGGTCAAAACTTTTAAAAATGAAGCTTCTGCCTGTTTTTCTATCTAAAAACTGATATTTCTATATCAAACAATTTATCAAAGCGATAAATCAGCAGCAGAATTTGTTGAAACCAACTTGATAATAGATTAATTATAACGGTGATATTGCGGCTCAGTTCACCGTTCGACGGCCTGCATTAAATTTGAAGAATCCCTATTTCATATAATAAGTGCAACATTTCATGGAAGTAAGATGCAAATGGAAAGAAAAACTTTACTAACACATTGTACTGATGCCCCGGGCCTCATCTCTAAGATCACCAATATTTGTTATAAGCACCAACTCAATATTATTCACAACAATGAGTTCGTAGATAACACAAGTGGCCACTTCTTTATGCGCACCGAGCTGGAAGGCTATTTCAATGATGAAACCTTGCTTGCCGATTTAGACCAAGCCCTGCCACCAAATACGAAACGTAAGCTTGTTGATTCGTCTCGCAAGCGTGTTGTGATACTCGTGACCAAGGAAGCACACTGCCTTGGCGACATTCTAATGAAGAACTTCGATGGCAGCTTAGACGTTGAAATTGCGGCCGTTGTCGGTAACTACGACATTCTACAAAGCCTAACCGAGCGTTTTGACATCCCTTACCACCATGTTTCTCACGAAGGGCTAAACCGTGAAGAACATGAGAAGAAGATGCTAGAAGTGATTGACCAGTACGACGCGGATTACCTTGTTTTGGCTAAGTACATGCGAGTGCTGACACCAGGTTTTGTTGAAAAATACCACCACAAGATCATCAATATCCACCACAGCTTCTTGCCAGCATTTATTGGCGCGAAGCCATACCAACAAGCGTATGAGCGCGGCGTGAAGATCATTGGCGCAACGGCACACTTTGTGACGAATGATTTGGATGAAGGTCCAATCATCAAGCAAGATGTTATCCCTGTGGATCACAACTTCAGCGCGAAAGACATGGCACAAGCCGGTCGTGACGTAGAGAAGAATGTATTAAGTAAGGCGTTAAACAAGGTGATCAATGATCATGTGTTTGTTTACGGCAACAAGACTGTAATTCTGTAAATCGGATATTCGATTTCCGGTAAGACTTCCAGTTAGAACCCAATAAAAAACGCGCAATAGGGAAAGCCCATCGCGCGTTTTTTGTATCTGATGATCAGACTCGCTTTGAGAGATTCCCGACTACGCTCCTTCGTCGCTATCGGGAATGACGAACTCGGTGATGAACCTTCGAGCTATAGGCTCTAACATACGCTCTCGAACGCTCAGTCTGTCACTATCCAAAGATAGACTCTGGAAAATTTCATCGAACACCCCGTCATTCCGACGAGCCAAGGCGAGATCAGGAATCTCTTTCCTAGCAACTCTCTATTCAAATTAAGCCTGTTCTGATTCCACAATCTTCTTCAAAGAGTGTGGATGCAGCTTGATGCAAATCCCTTGATGTTTAAAAGCCACTGTTGGGTTATTCAAGCGTTCACCCTCGCCTTTCGGGCTAGAGAGTTTGATCTTAACGCCTTGCTCACCCAGCGTTTCAAAGTTAGCAGCGAACTGCGGGTAAGTTTCTTTAAGATCCGCTAGATACTCATCAGCTGTTTGGGCATGAGAAGGAATCACAAACTCTACATGTTCCCAATCTTGGCTTGGGTAAATCTTACCTTCTGCTGGATATGGCAGCTCCAAACATTCAATTTTCCAGCCAAGGCTTTGCAAGGGTTCATCGAAAGCCAACACCACAATTGGACGACCATTAATCATCGCCTCAGAAATCGTAGAGCCGTACTCAGACCACGCTTGATGGGCAGATTTCGCTAGCTCAGTGTCATTGATTCGCAGCGCAATATGATCCGCTTGAGCAAAGCTTAAATCCAAACCTAATGTATTTCCTAGGCTCTCGATTTTTGCCATAAAAGTATCAAGGCGGGCGATCATTTGTTGTGGTTCTAGTTCAGCTTGCTTCAGGCTCATCATCATTGTCTGTGTTCTCCAAATAATGGCTGCATGTTATCAGTTTTGCCTTTTGCAACAAGCGTTGCTTTTACAAAAAACACTCAATAACTATGTTCTTTTCGCTCCTTAAACATGCAAACGCGTCTTGCTAAAAGTCGATTGTCAAAAACCACTCAGGAAATGTTAATTTTCTATCAATTCGACCTATAAGAAACCGCACAAAATTGGTATGATTACCGCCATTTCTGTGAACTTAAACAGAGTCTGCTGCTGATTTTGGCATTAAATCGTTAACTAGAAGCATAATTAACCAATTTAATGACCAAGAATTAACGGCCACTCTTATCATCCTTGAATTGAAGGAAACGCGTGTGAATATCCAAGCACTTATTAATGACAAAGTATCTCAGGCTCTAGAAGCCGCTGGCGCACCTGCAGGCTCTCCTGCTGCTGTTCGTCAATCTGCAAAACCACAGTTTGGTGACTACCAAGCAAACGGCGTTATGGGCGTTGCTAAACGACTAAGCACTAACCCACGAGAATTTGCTCAAAAAGTATTGGACGTTCTAAACCTAGACGGTATCGCGTCTAAAGTTGAAATCGCAGGTCCGGGTTTCCTAAACATCTTCCTAGATGAAGCTTTCCTAGCCAAACAAGCAGACGCAGCATTGGCTGACTCTCGCCTTGGTGTTGCCGTTGCTGAAACGCAAACTATTGTTGCGGATTACTCTGCGCCAAACGTTGCTAAAGAAATGCACGTTGGTCACCTACGTTCAACTATCATCGGTGATGCAGTAGTTCGTACTCTAGAATTTCTAGGCCACAACGTTATCCGCGCTAACCACATCGGTGACTGGGGTACTCAATTCGGTATGCTTATCGCAAACCTTGAGCGCGTTCAGGCTGAGTCTGGTGAAGTTTCAATGGAACTTGCTGACCTTGAAGGCTTCTACCGTGAATCTAAAAAGCTCTACGATGAAGACGAAGAGTTCGCAGTTAAAGCACGTGGCTACGTTGTTAAACTGCAAAGCGGCGACGAGTTCTGCGCAGAGATGTGGAAGAAGCTTGTTGACGTAACAATGATTCAAAACCAACGCAACTACGATCGTCTAAACGTGTCTCTAACACGTGATGACGTAATGGGCGAAAGCATGTACAACCACATGCTTCCAACTATTGTTGCGGATCTGAAAGAGCAAGGTCTTGCTAAAGAAGATGACGGCGCACAAGTTGTATTCCTAGACGAATACAAAAACAAAGATGGTGACCCAATGGGCGTTATCATCCAGAAACGCGACGGCGGCTTCCTTTACACAACAACCGACATTGCTTGTGCAAAATACCGTTTTGAAGAACTAGGCGCAGACCGCGTTCTTTACTTCATCGACTCACGTCAACACCAGCACCTAATGCAAGCTTGGACTATCGTTCGTAAAGCAGGTTACATCCCAGAATCTGTTTCTCTTGAGCACCACGCATTCGGCATGATGCTAGGTAAAGACGGTAAACCATTCAAGACTCGTGCAGGCGGTACTGTTCGTCTTGCTGATCTTCTTGATGAAGCCGAAGTTCGTGCAGCGCAGCTAATCGAATCTAAGAACCCAGAACTAGCAGAAGACGAGAAGAAAGCGATCGCGAACACTGTTGCTATGGCAGCGGTTAAGTACGCAGACCTTTCTAAGCACCGCACTACTGACTACGTGTTCGATTGGGACAACATGCTTGCATTCGAAGGCAACACAGCACCATACATGCAGTACGCATACACTCGTGTTGCTTCTGTATTTGCTAAAGCTGGCATTTCTATGGACTCGCTTGAAGGTGAAATCAAAATCACTGAAGAGAAAGAGAAAGCGCTTATCGCGAAACTTCTACAGTTTGAAGAAGCAGTACAGTCTGTTGCTCGTGAAGGTCAACCACACATCATGTGTAGCTACCTATTCGAACTAGCTGGTCAATTCTCTAGCTTCTACGAAGCTTGCCCTATCCTAGTTGCTGAAGACAAAGCTGTTAAGCAGAGCCGTCTGAAGCTTGCTGCACTAACAGCGAAGACGATCAAGCAAGGTCTATCGCTTCTAGGTATCGACACTCTAGAGCGCATGTAAGCGATTCGAGATTCGAGATTCGAGATTCGAGATTCGAGATTCGAGATTCGAGATTCGAGATTCGAGATTCGAGATTCGAGAAAATTAGAAAGGTTGACGTGAAAGCGTCAACCTTTTTTTTGTCTGGAGGTTTGTTTACTCGATTATTTAAGCGATTAGCTAACCTACACAGCAAGAGATCTCCTATTACGCTCATTCGTCGCTCTAGGAGATGACGAGAATAGGTGTAGTGAATCCAAGACAACATCAATGATGCGCCATCAAACCACACCAAATCGTTATCCCTCTTCTCACCATCATTCCCTACAGTGAGGGACGAACGTGATAGGGAATCTGCTTATTGAGAACGTAAGCCCTAGCCACATTCAAACTCCGACCTTATACTCATGTAAAACAATTAATTGGAAAGATCATGAGCTTCGAACTTCACCCGCAACTTGCGAAAGACACCACACTTATCGGCGAATTTCCACTGAGCTTAGCCCTGCTACACAAAGATAACGCAGTGCCTTGGGTTATCTTGGTACCAAAACGTGCCAACCTAAAAGAGTTGCACCACTTACCAATGAAAGAGCAACAGCAGTTCCTACATGAATCTCAGGCGGTAAGCCAAGCATTAGAAGCAACGTTCCAACCAGACAAATTGAACCTTGGTGCGCTGGGTAATATGGTGCCACAACTGCACATCCACCATATTGCACGCTTCAAAGACGACATTGCTTGGCCCGGCCCAGTATGGGGTAATACAAAAGGCGAACAGCGCAGTGAAGAAGATCAAGCCGCTATCCTGACTCGTATCCAAAACGTTCTATCACTGAGCTCTATCTTCAAGAAAGCATAATTCGAGTTCATCTCATTGAGCTTTAAAGCAAAACACTTCAGAAAAGACACATAACAAAAAGCCGCTCATCTTAGATAAGCGGCTTTGTCATTTTCTAATCTCGCCTTTTTCAACGAGAGTCTGAAGACCGAACTACATCATCACGTTAAGCGACAAACCATCTTGTTTGCTGATGGTGTAGCGAATACGCGTTGTATGACCATGCTTATTCGTATCGACCAAGCGAGAAACTTTCCCTTTCTTGACCCAAACACTCAGCATCGCATCGACGCCATCTTCACTCATGCCAAACTTTGCAGCGAGCTCTTTACGAGCCGCAACGCCGTGGCTATCAATGTATTGATGAAGTTCAGTTAAAATCATACTACTTGCACCTCTAGTGCTTTCTGCTTACTGCCCACTTTCTTGAAGACGCGATACGTCACCACAAAACCACCAGCAATCGCCACCATCCATACTGCACTTGTCACAGGATGCGCAGCAAAGTTTGCCGCTTGGTAGTAGAAAGTCGCACCAAAGTAACCAAGAGCCATCGTCCAAACCGCGATGAAGCGTGCAAACGTCTGACCAAATTCACGAACATAAGCACCCATCGCGGCCACACAAGGCGTGTAAAGCAGGATAAGAATCAAGTAAGCGAATGCCGCATGACCAGATACAAACTTGTCTTTCAAGTTACCAAAGATAGAGGTATCGACTTCTTGGTCAGCTGCTACAGAATTAGAGTCAGACAAGTCGCCAACTTCAATACCTAATGGATCTGAGTAGCTCAATCCGGCTAGGTTTTCAGGGATCGTCATTACCGCTTCTTGCAGGCTTGCTGCTAAGTCAAACTCAGCTGCTTCTTCATCAGAAGGCGTTGTATATAGGCTATTTAATGTACCAACAACGGCTTCTTTAGCGAAAATACCTGTGATGATACCAACCGTTGCAGGCCAGTTCTCTTCAGTAATACCAATTGGTTGGAATACAGGTGTTACAACTTGAGCTGCTCTAGACAGTACTGAGTTTTCGCTATCTTCGTTACCAAAGCTGCCGTCCATACCTAGAGAGTTTAGGAAGCTAAGAATAGCCACAACCATCACGATTGTTTTACCTGCACCAAGTACGAAACGCTTCAGCTTCTGCCAAGTTTTCAACATTACGTTTTGCACTGTCGGCAATTCGTAATCTGGCATTTCCATCACTAAGCTATCACTGCTACCTGGGTAGATCGTGTTTTTCAGGAACAAACCCGTAAATACAGAAGCAACGATACCCATGATGTACAGAGCGAATACTACGTTTTGTCCTGCACCTGGGAAGAACGCCGCCGCGAACAGTGCGTATACCGGTAAACGAGCACCACATGACATAAACGGCGCCATTGATGCTGCTAGTTTACGTTCGCGCTCTTGGTCAAGAGTACGAGTTGCCATGATTGAAGGCACGTTACAACCAAAGCCCAGTACAAGTGGGACAAATGCTTTACCCGGTAAACCAATCTTCTGCATCACTTTATCAAGTACAAATGCAGCACGAGCCATGTAGCCTGAGCTTTCTAGTACCGCTAAGAATAGGTAAAGCGCTGCGATAACAGGAATAAAGGTCGCAACCGTTTGGATACCGCCGCCAATACCATCAGCAAGTACAGTGACTAACCAAACTGGTAAATGGCCATCTAATAAGTGGTGTCCACCATCAACTAATATTGCTCCAACACCAATATCGAAGAAGTCGATAAACGCACTACCGATATTGATAGAGAACATGAACATTAGGTACATGATAACGAAGAAGAAAGGAATACCGACCCATTTGTTCAAAATGAATTGGTCTGCTTTCTCTGTAAAGTTACGGCTTAGTTTGCCTTCGCTGCGACGAACACGTTTACAAAGGTCATGTAAGAAAGTGTATTTAGCGTCAGCAACAGCAAGGTCAATATCGAAATCGGCACCAAGACGCACGCTATCAATTTGAGTGCGAGTTTGTGGGGCTAAACCATTCAATACCAAGTAATCATTTTCTAAAGCACGAATCGCTAGCGCTCGGTGAGATACGTCAGCATCATCAAATTGTGACTCAACAGAAGGGATAAGAGCTTCTAACGCGGCATCGTAATCAATAGAGATAGGGTCAAGGCTCACACCTTGAACAAGCAGTTTATGCAGACGCTCTTTAAAGCGAACCACTTGACCTTTATCGTTTGCAGACAAGCTTAGAACTGGGCAACCTAGCTCTTTCTCTAGTGCTTTAAGGTTAATCACCTGACGTTCGCGCTTTAATACATCCATTTTGTTCAACACAACGATCATTGGGCGACCCAACTCACGCAGCTGTAATGTCATATATAAGCTTCGTTCTAGACAGTTAGCGTCGACAACATTGATGATCACATCTGCTGGGTGAGTTAAAACAGCGCGAGACGCGATAGACTCATCGATGCTGTTCGCATCATTACCACTGTCTAGTGCGTAGATACCCGGTAAATCCGTTAGTTGAAACTGATCACCAGCGTGCGAGTATAAACCCGTCTTCTTTTCAACAGTGACACCAACCCAGTTACCAACGTGCTGCTTAGCACCAGTCAGTGCGTTGAACAGTGTTGTTTTACCACTATTCGGGTTACCAACGGTAAGAACTTGATAATCCATTTAGATAACCTCGATTTGTTCTGCAATGCTTTCACGAATGGCGATAGAAACACCTCTCACTTCAACTTGAAGCGGATCACCCATAGGTGCACGGCGGATAAGCGTCACCTCGGTTTTTGGCAACATACCCATGACCATAAGTTTCTTCCTTACGTCTGGTGTTAAACCTGTTAGTGCAACAATAGAAGCCGCCTTTCCTTGCTCTAGTTGTGAGAGTTTCATAAGTACCCAATTCGTGACTGATAATGAGAAAGATTGTTATTAACGCCATGATACACATACATGCCCACAATTCTATTGTGTGAAATCAATGTTTTCGAAAATACATACTCGTAAGTTTCGTTAAAAACGTTTACGTCAAAAACGTTACTTTCAACAACTAGCGAGAACTACCTCACTAGTACAAACCCTCCCAAATAAAAACAAATCATTAATTATCAATAACTTGAGACAATGTCGGTTTTCTCATAGGTATCTGTCGTTAATTTTATAAGTAAAATAAGTAGCTGGACGTATAGTTACTCCATCGAAGAGAAACTACTTCTCTTTAATTTTATTCCAGAGGTGATATGGCTTTGCTATATCACTCCGGCAGCAAGCGAAGGTGTCGTTGGCACCCGTGGTATAGTCCCCCCGGCTATGCCACGATATTTTTCTTCCCTTTGTTTTATCCCAACAACCTTTTTAAACTCCCCATTTATCTCGTATCTCGTATCT
>NZ_JBFROI010000063.1:0-30129 GCF_041471405.1 Vibrio sp. 10N.261.52.C11 | reverse complement strand
TTAACTGATCGGCATTACCTATGAGCTCCTTTTTTAATTCGTTCGATTAAACCGTAATTGGCTAAGCTTCGCGGTTCTTTCTTTGATTCTTCCAAAGATCGGTGACATAAACGATCGCACTGACCAGTAAGAATAGCGCTGACACAGAAAACAGAGCGGGCATTTTTAAGATCCACGCGAATGTGACAGCAAGAAAAGCGACAAAGCAAATGAGTCGACTTGATGACATGACATGACCGAGTTTAGTGTTCATAACGCCTCCTAATGAAGTCTCACTTTCGACAGGAGAATTATCCTACCTTTGGCAAAATAAAGGCTAAAAAACAGTCTAAATTGTTATCAAATTTGCTAATTGAAGGACTCGTCTCACACATTTTGGCTTGGCTATTTTATAAGTAATAAAATAGCCAAATCGGTATGAGCAGGGTGGAGTCTTTTGGCTTTATCTTTTCAGTTGCAAGTCTTATTAAACCGAACGTCTAATTAGCATAGAAAAAGTAAGCGGTGATCAAAAAGCTCGCGATGATCACTGTGGTTCGAACATAGTGTTGAGGGATGCGGCGAGAGATTTTTGCTGAATAATAACCACCAACCAATGTACCCAATAATACAGCCATGCCAGACGGCCAATCAATCGAACCATTGACGATAAAAAATACGATCGCTGCGAGGGAAGCACACGCGGACACGAGCAGTTTGATGCCATTCATCACGTTGATGTTGGTGTAACCAGCCAGCGCCAAGTAGCTCAATGTCACAATGCCTAAGCCTGCATTAAAATAACCACCATAAACACACACGATCAAAAGCAATACAGCGGAAAAGAACGCCCCTGCGCTGGTGGCGTGCTTATGTTTAGCGGTTACTTTCTTTAGCCATTTGTTGAGAGTGCCACCAAAGGTAAAAAGCAGAGCGGCGAACAGTAATAACCAAGGTACGGATTGGGTAAATAGCGCTTCTGGCGTGTGTAGTAGTAAAAATGCACCAATGCCGCCGCCAATTACGCATAGCCCAACAACGAGCTTGAGTTGTTTGGTACCAGATTGAATTTCGTGGCGCAGTGCGTAAGCACCACTGATGTAACCAGCGCATGAAGCAAAGGTGTTGGTCGCGTTGGCTGCTATTGGTGGAACGCCAGCAAATAACAAAGCAGGGAAAGTGATGAAGCTGCCGCCACCCGCAATGGAGTTAAGCACACCGCCAACCACCCCTGATAAGAATAGAATCAACCAATCCATAGTTTTAGAATCCAATACGTTAACTAACTGGTTACCTTACTTGAATTTGTTATGAATATCAGCGCCATGTGTGTTGTAAAGATAGGTTTGTGAGTTTGCTACCATCTTTAACCGCTGGTTTTAATTGAGGCTTTAAATGAAAAAAGGAGCCAATGGCTCCTTTCGTTGAGGTTTAGTTGATTCGATAAAGCTTTACACTTCTACTGGCTTCGCTCTAAAACTCTTAAATAGTTTCACTAGAATCGGGCTAGACAGCACCAATACCGCCAGAATAGTGAAGGTCATCGTAATAGGGCGTTCCCATAAGAAGTTCAACTCACCATCGCTGATCATCAATGCTCGTCTTAAGTTCTCTTCCATCAAGCCGCCCAATATGAAGCCTAACAGTAATGGTGCCAATGGGAAGTTGGCTAGCCTTAATGCTATCGCAGCCATCGCTACCAGTAGCATCACAAATATGTCCATCGTGTTGAATGACACCAAGTACACGCCAGTGATTGAGAAGAAGATAATCATTGGCAGTAGAACCGTTCTAGGTACCGCTAGCAGTTTAGAAATATAAGGGATTAAAGGCAGGTTCAAGATAACCAGTACGATGTTGCCAAAGTACATAGAGATGATCACTGACCAAAATACATCTGGGTGTTCAACGAACAAGCGAGGACCAGGCTGAATACCGTAGGCAATCAATGCACCAAGCATAATCGCAGTTGTACCAGAGCCCGGAATACCCAGCGTTAGTAGCGGAACGAATGAACCACTTGAAGCGGCGTTGTTTGCTGATTCAGGAGCAACAAGACCACGGATACTGCCTTTACCGAACTCTTTCTGCTTGTCTTTTGGCGCGAGGCTACGCTCCATACCGTAACTTAGGAATGCCGCAATAGTGGCACCCGCGCCCGGTAGAACACCGGTAAAGAAACCGAGAATAGAAGATCGAATTGAAACTGGTGCCACTTCTTTGAACTCTTCTTTGGTGACCTTCATGCTACCAATATCCGACATCTTTTGGCTTTCTTCCGCGCTGGTGTCTTGCTCTGGTTTTAGAATACCCATCAAGGTTTCACCCAGTGCGAATGTTGCCATCGCTAATAATAGGAAGCTAAAGCCATCCATCAGATCCGTAAGGCCAAAAGTGAACCGTTCAACGCCAACACCTTTGTCGATACCTACAGTTGATAGCATCAAACCAAGAATAGTCATCATCCACGCTTTGATTACCTGACCTGGGCCTGCAAACGCCGCTACAGCGGACAAACCTAATAGCATCAACGCAAAGTAGTCTGAAGACTGGAAGCTCAGTGACACGCTTGCTAGAGCCGGTGCGGCAATCAAAAGCATGATTGCTGAAAGCGTACCGCCTGTGAAAGAAGAGTAAGCCGCGAGAGCAAGTGCTTTACCTGCTTGGCCTTTTTGTGCCATCGGGTAGCCATCGAATGCGGTTACTACCGTTGAAGAACAACCTGGAGCGTTGATTAAGATTGATGACGTCGAGCCACCAAATACAGCGCCGTAGTACACACCAGCCATCAAGATTAGGCCAGAAGAAGGGTCTAGGCCGTATGTAATCGGGATCATCAACGCGATTGCTGAAATTGGACCGAGTCCCGGTAGCATCCCAATAAAGGTACCAACAAAACAGCCAACAATTACCATCATGATGTTCATTGGCATCACGGCGGTCGAAAGTCCTTGTAAAATTCCGTCTAACATAATGTTATCCCTACCAAAGAGTGAAGATTAAACCAGGCTCTAGGTAGATATCTAAGCCTTGAGTTAATAAAAGAAAGAACGCGATAACGAAAGGAAACGACGCGCCAAATAAGACAGCTTTGCGGCGCTCACCCAGTAGGTAAAAGCCTGCAAGTAAGAAGAAGCTGGTTGCTAAAACAAAGCCAAGATAAGTCAGCCCAACACCGTACAGAGCCATTAAGACCAAGAAGCCAATAAGCAGTTTCCAGTTCAACGGCGTAGTGTCGCATGTGACTTTTTTATCTGGCTGTCCGGTTATAAGCAGGATCAACGAAAGGCCAATGCCGATAAACGTTAGCAGGATAGGTAAGGTTCTTGCTGTGAAGGGTTCGTACTCGTCACCGGGGAACAAAGGAATCAGCGTGGTTTGGTAGCCATAGCATAAACACGCAAGCATAAAGAGCATGGCTCCGATGCGATCCTTCGAAAGCAAAGATTCCTTACTCAGAAATTTGGTTGGTAAGTCCGACATATCCAACTCCATTTGGGGTGGTATAAAAAGTAAAAAAGCCGTACATGAGCGAGTCAATGAAATGTCTGGGATCACTAACCAAAGGTAAGCGAATTACGGTACTGGTTTATCAGCCACTTGCGTTTACAACGAATCGGCAAGCGTTAGTAATACGTCTACGAATAAACAAAGGAGTTTGAAGTTAACTCATGCACGGCGAAACAGGAAAGAGTAAGAGGGCACATAAGCCCTCTATGGTTGTTGGTTACTTCAAGAAACCAAGCTCACGCATTAGATCGCCCATCTGTTTTTCTTGGTCTTCTAGGAAGGCGTAAAAATCTTTGTCAGCTTTGTAGTTGTCGATCCAACCGTTACGGTCACGAACCACTTGCCACTCATCGGTTTTGTACATTTTGCCAAGCGCTTCGTTCCACTCGTCGATTTTTGCTTGGCTTGTACCCGGTGCCGCAAAGAAACCACGCCAGTTAGCAAATACTGTCTCGTTGCCGTATTCAGTCAGTGTTGGGATGTTAGGCGCAGCGTCAAGACGCTTTGGAGCCGTCACAGCAAGCACTTTTACTTGGCCAGATTTAGACATCTCTAGTACTTCACCAAGGCCCGTTGAAAGCAGCTGTGTTTCGCCAGAAAGCAGTGCCGCCATCGCTTTACCGCCAGCATCGTAGGCAATGTAACGTACTTTCTTCGCATCAAAACCTTCGCCTTTGAACGCTGCCGCTACTACAAGGTGGTCCATGCTGCCACGAGCTGAACCGCCAGCAATCTTCACTTTACGTGGGTTGGTTTCGAACTCTTTAACGACGTCTTCCCAAGTGTCGTACTTAGAATCCGCAGGAGCGACGATTGCGCCGTAATCGGCAATGGTTGCTGCTACCGGAGTTAGGTCACGGAAAGATTGAGGGAAGATACCTGTTAGTGAACGAACAACGATAGGCGTTGAGTTCACCATTAGCGTGTCTTCTTGGCGTTGTGCTGTTTCGATTAGGTGAGCAATCGCTTTACCGCCACCGCCACCAGACAGGTTTTGGAAAGAGACATTTTCTACGATGTCTGATTTCACCAATACATCACCCGTACCACGAGCTGTCATATCCCAACCACCACCAGCGCCGCCAGGGATTAGGAAGTGGATTTTTTCTACGTCAGCAGCAAAAGTGTTGAAAGAAAAGGTTGCTGTGATGATAGAAGCCGCAAGAGTAGGTTTCAGTGCCTTGAACATGGTTCACGTTCCTTATGTAGGGGATCTCTTCAATGGAGAGAAACTTATGTTTTATTTCCAGCTACTAAACAGATGAGTAGGATATTGCTTAGCAGATGAAGCTAAAGTTAACGGTGTGTTAATGAAATGTCTGTAATGCGGCGATATTGAGAATAAAGAACATTGGATTAATATTGTTCATAAAGTTCTCGGTAACGTGTTTTTGTCCATTTACTGTTGAATGATATCTGGATTCTAAAATCGTAGTTATTGTCTCAGAATGATTGAATTCATTGACAAAGGTTGGATTTAACTAGCGTTTTCTACTCGAGTGCATTGGTTGTTGGTCTATATTGTTAGATGTGACTACGATAACTATTTCTGCAAAAGAGTCAGGTGTATAGAGGTGTTAGATTTTAGATGTGGAATAGAGTTACTATAGTTGATATGCAACTTAAGCGGTATTGATTGCGCTAGGCTGTTAACTTTGGAGTTGGCGATTATTCAAGGATGAAATAATGGCATTAAAAAAAATTTCGTTACGATTTACTGTTGGAGGAATGTTTTTACTCGCGACATTTCTTACCGCTGTTGTTGCGGTTTCACTGCAATATTACTTCAGTAAAAAAATGGCGACTGAGAATACCCTATCAAAGTTGACGATGGTGTCCCAAGAGCTGAGTAACTATATCGGCGCGGTTGATTCTGACGCAGCCAATACGGCGCGTTTACTTTCTTCAGTGAAACGTTCTATAAGTAACAAAATATCGAAAGAAGAGTCGCGTAGTATTCTTTCAGAAGCAATTAAAGATAACCCTCTCTTTTATAGTATTTACATTGGCTCATCTAATGAAAACTTCTTCCAAATTATTAATCTAGAATCTGCCCCTGTCGTTAGAGAAAAAATCGGTGCACAACAAAAAGACCGTTGGGTTGTGGTTGAGATTCATAATATAGGGGAGGAGCGCGTCCGTACGACGAAATATTTTGACCAAGAGTTTACGCTAAGAAACTCAACTACGGAGCAGAGCAACTACCTTCCAACAACCAGGCCTTGGTATGTTTCTGCCAATGTTCAGTCGGTCGAAAAAACTCAGCCATATCTTTTCCAGCATTTACAAATTACCGGGCAAACTTATTCTTTAGCGTTTGATTCGAAAATCGAATCTGAAGTTCAACATGTGATTGGTATTGATATTGTGTTGTCTTCTTTAGCTAGCAAACTATCAGGTACGGCGCTTGGCTTAGCAGAAGACAGTAAGGTTGAGTCTTTCTTATATTCGAAATCGGGTAATATTATTGCGTCTAACCTCAAGGTTAACAATCAGGAATCGGAGTTTGATGTATCAACATTGATGCTATCGTCTGAGCAGCAAGCCTTGATTAACGATACCCCTCCGCTGTTAGTGTCTAATCAAAATGATTGGGGGCCGATGGACTTTTCAGTGGCGGGAAAACCAAACGGCTATGCGATAGACCTTCTTAAAATGATTGGTGAGATGACAGGGATCAGGTTTGAATTTGTTAATGGTTTCTCTTGGGGCGAGCTTGTCAGTAAGTTTCAAGAAGGAAGTATTGATGGCCTGCAATCGGTTCAACATTATAAAAATAATGGCATAGATGGCCTATACACGACTCCAATTTATGAATTGCCATTTTCTATCGTGACAAGGGTCGGCGCGAAGGTTGTCACTAATTATGCCGAGCTTGAGGGTAAAAAAGTTGCCATTTTATCTGGGTGGTCAATTATTCCTAAGTTGAGAGAGGATTTTCCGAACATTGATTTAGTTGAATTTGAAAACCTAGAGTCTGCATTTAATTCAATTGAAAGCGAAGAGAACTTTGCTTTCTTAGAAGCAGAACCCGTACTCTCGTTTGCATTAGATAGGTTTTTCCAGCCAGGCCTTGTTGTCAATGGGACTCTAGAAGATCTAAAACAGAACTACTCAAACCAATTCCATTTGGTGCTGCAGAGCAAGCATAAACAATTGCTCCCAATCATTGATCAAGCTATCAGTAAGTTAAGTGGTGAACAACTTGATGCCTTAGCGAAAAAGTGGCTGCATGATACCGGCTTTAATACGAATACGACGGTTCCTTATACTGAACTTTATGATTTGACTAAGGAAGCAACGGTTGAAGGCAGTATGGTAAGGGTAGAGTTGAATGGCGAGATCAAGCATCTCTATTTAAAGAAAATAGACACGGGCGAACACTACTCTGAGTATTTTGCGGTATTGATTCCCGAATCTGAAATCTTTAGTACAGTCAATAAACGTCTAGCAACCTCTGTTGGTGTAACGGTGTTACTGATGAGTTTGACGTTGCCTATTGCTTGGGTTTTTGGTGCGCCGATAGTGCATCCAATTCGCCAATTAGAGGAAGAGACTCATAAGGTTAGGCTGCGTGATTATGACAACGTGACAATTCTTGATACTCGAATCAAAGAAGTGTGGGAATTATCTGTTGCTGTAAAAGATATGGCTATGGAGATTAAACGACATGAACAGATGCAAGAGGCGTTTGTTGAGTCGTTTATCAAGCTCATCGCTCAAGCGATCGATGATAAGTCCGCTTATACGGCAGGGCATTGTAATCGTGTACCAGAACTCGGCTTGATGCTGGCTGACGCGGCGGAACAATCGCAGTCTGAGCACTTCAAAGACTTTGAGTTTAAAAATGATGACGAACGCCGTGAGTTTAGAATTGCGGCTTGGCTTCATGATTGTGGCAAGATCACGACACCGGAACACATCGTCGATAAAGGTACGAAGTTAGAAGCGAACTACAACCGAATCCACGAGGTGAGAACTCGATTTGAAGTACTTTGGCGTGATGCGGAAATCACCGCTTTGAGAAAACAACTTGATGGTACGCTATCAACGCAACTGATAGCCGATGAACTTACGGCAACGAAGCAGCAGCTACAAGATGACTTTGCCTTTATCGCTACGTCGAACGTTGGTGGTGAGTTCATGAGTGATGACAAAGTCACTCGTATTCGCTCGATAGCTGAGACGACCTGGACGCGTCACTTTGATGATCAACTTGGTCTATCACCGATAGAGGCAATGAATCGAGAGCCGAGTTCAAGTTTACCAGCCACAGAACCACTTTTGAGTGATAAGCCAGAGCACATAGTGAAAAGAGATAGGCCGTTAGAATTTGACCCGAAACATCAAATTAAAATGGATGTGCCTGAGCACTTATACAACCTAGGCGAAGTCTACAATCTGAGTATTGCACGCGGTACATTGACTGCTGAAGATAGATTTAAGATAAACGAGCACATGCTTGGCACGATTAAGATGCTTGAGAACCTGCCATTCCCGAAAGAGCTAAGTCGTGTTCCTCGCTACGCTTCAACTCACCATGAAACACTTAAAGGTACAGGGTATCCAAGGAAGCTGACTGGTGATGACCTCTCAATCCCAGAACGTATTCTGGTGATCTCTGATATTTTTGAGGCATTAACCGCTGCAGATAGGCCTTATAAGAAGGCTAAGCCAATCAGTGTTGCTGTCGACATCATGTATAAAATGGCATTGGACGAGCATCTCGATATCGAACTGTTTAGATTGTTCTTAACCAGCGGCACTCACCTGCGTTATGCAGAAGAGTATCTGAAGCCGGAACAAATTGATTTCGTTGATATCAGCAAATACCTAGATGTTACTCGTCAGATTGCTTGAGTAAAGGTGGCTTGTTAGAACGAGGTCTATGAATGAAAGGCGCACATGAGTGCGCCTTTTTTATATCTGTTTATCGGTGAACAGGTAGATCGACACAAAGTGCTCTGCGTTTGTCAAGTCTGTCTATAAGTTGTCGACACATTGGTTTCGAGTGATTTTAGGGTAGGGAAGGGTTTAGCGGCTCTTTCTTTGCTTAAATCGATAAATAACAAGTGGTTGAATTGTTTTTAGTGTCCTTTTAAGTAAGTTTTTATCGCCTATAGAAAGTACTACCTTAGTCTAAATTGTCGACAATTTGCTTGATTGTCGACAATTTAATCGTGTATTTTATGTTCATGTTATGGAATTGTTGACAATTAAGGTTCAGCAAATAGAAGTGAGCAGCGTGAATATGAATACTGCGATAAAAGATCTCACCTTAAGTGCAAACACGAAAACACGTGTGAGCAACAAAGAAAACACCAAGTCGGAAAATCTGACAGAGTATCTCGTTGAGGCGATTGTTAACGGTGAATTAGCACCGGGCAGTAAGATCTCGGAGCCTGAACTGGCTAAACGCTTCGAGGTAAGTCGAGGTCCATTACGTGAAGCGATAATGCGTGTGGAAGGGCTAGGGCTTATTGAGCGAATTCCTCATGTCGGCGCTCGAGTGATTACTTTTTCGGCAGACAAACTGCTAGAGCTTTACGCGGTGCGAGAGGCATTGGAAGGTATGGCTGCGCGATTAGCAGCGCGACATATCACACAAGAAGAGCTTATCGGGCTTGAAGGGTTATTGTCGACACACTCAAAGCACATCGATGAAGTCGAAGGTTCTTCTTACTTTCATCAACATGGGGATTTCGATTTCCATTATCGCATTATCAAAGCGAGTCGTAACAGCAAACTCATTTCGCTGCTATGTGACGAGCTTTATCACCTATTACGAATGTACCGCTATCAATCGCCTAGGGCTCAGTCTCGACCAAAAGAGGCGCTCGATGAACACAAAAACATCCTACAAGCGATTCGTAATCGCGATGAAGAGCTAGCAGAAATGCTAATGCGAAGACACATATCGGGAAGTCGACTGCTTATAGAACAACAAATCCAATCCAAAGATCTTGATTAACTGGCGACTGGTATCTGTCAGCGGGTCAGAGCTGGCGATAACCAAAAGCCGTAAGTCTTAAAGGTTAGCTAGAAATAAACAATTAACAGGGAGCGTCATTATGAAGTTATCAGCAGGAGCTAAGTTCCGACAAGCTGTGCAAGACAACGACCCATTGCAGATCGTCGGTACGGTGAATCCGTATTGCGCGATGATGGCAAAGAACTTGGGGCATCAGGCGATCTATTTGTCTGGCGGAGGCATCGCCAATGCGTCTTATGGGTTGCCTGATTTAGGCATCACCACATTGAACGATGTGTTGGTAGATGTTGAACGTATTACCAACGCGTGTGATTTGCCTTTGCTGGTGGATATCGATACGGGTTTTGGTGGCGCATTTAATATTGCACGTACCATTCGCGCTATGGAGAAGGCAGGCGCAGCTGCAATTCATATGGAAGATCAAGTGGCCCAGAAACGCTGTGGTCATCGACCAAATAAAGCGATTGTGAGCCAGCAAGAGATGGTCGATAGAGTCAAAGCGGCAACAGATGCTAGAACCGATGAGAGCTTTGTGATTATGGCGCGTACGGATGCATTGGCGGTTGAAGGTATTGATAGTGCGATTGAACGAGCGATTGCGTGTGTTGAAGCGGGCGCTGACATGATTTTCCCTGAGGCGATGAATCAGCTAGACCAATACGTGAAGTTCTCGGCGGCGTTGAAATTAGCAACGGGTAAGCACGTGCCTATTCTTGCGAACATCACTGAGTTTGGCCAAACGCCACTCTACAACTGTAATGAGTTGGCCCAATCAAGTGTCGACATGGTGCTTTATCCATTGAGTGCGTTCCGTGCGATGAACAAAGCGGCGGAGAATGTTTACAAGCACTTGTTAGTTGAAGGCAATCAAGAAGCTCTGTTGGATTCAATGCAAACCCGTAAAGAGCTTTACGAACACCTGAATTACCACGACTACGAAAACAAGCTTGATCAGTTGTTTTCAAGTGAAGGGTAAACCGGTTTCAATTAATCAAAAATCAACTTAATCCAATAACGTGAAATGGTTAGTCGCCATATCCAGTACCGATCATAAAGATCATCGGACATATAAACAGGCAGCACCAAAGAGTGCAGGCGGCTAACACAGAAAAGGAGTTCACCATGTCTGTATCTTTGAGTGATAAAGCAGCTGTCGAAAAGGCTTCAACAGAAAACCAACAACAAAGCGAAAAACCCGAAATCAAACCAGCTAGCGCACCTGCAATCGGTGGTGCTGGTCTACGTGGCCAAAGTGCGGGAACCACCGCGCTATGTACCGTAGGCCAGTCAGGAACGGGTTTAACTTATCGTGGTTACGATATTACCGACCTTGCTAATCATGCTCAGTTCGAAGAAGTGGCGCATCTGCTACTAAGGGGTCACTTACCCACTGAAAAAGAGCTCGATGATTATAAAATATTGTTGGTTGGTCTGCGCGGCTTGCCTCAACCTTTGAAAGCAGCACTAGAGCTTATCCCAGCAGACGCTCATCCAATGGATGTGATGAGAACGGGCTGTTCAATGCTAGGTAATCTAGAGCAAGAGTCTGACTTCTCCGAGCAACTGCCTGCGACTGAACGAATGCTCGCGCTTTTCCCTGCCATTATTTGTTATTGGTACCGCTTTAGCCATGATGGCGTGCGAATTGATACTGAAGATCAAAGTGAAGCCTGTCTGGGTGGCTACTTCTTGAAAATGCTAACAGATAAAGCGCCGAGTGAACTGCATAAGCAGGTAATGCACTGTTCGCTAACGCTTTACGCAGAGCATGAGTTTAACGCATCTACTTTTGCTGCCCGTGTCTGTGCATCAACACTGTCAGATATTCATTCGTGCGTTACAGCAGCAATTGGCACACTAAGAGGTCCTTTACATGGCGGTGCGAATGAAGCGGCAATGGAAATGATCCAAGATTGGCAAACCGCTGATGAAGCAGAAACTAACATCATGCAGATGCTTGCTAACAAAGACAAAATCATGGGCTTCGGTCATGCCATTTATCGTGAAAGCGACCCACGAAATGCTCTAATCAAGCGTTGGTCAAAAGAGCTAGCTCAAGAGGTCGGTGATAAACAGCTTTACGCCGTTTCAGAGCGTGTTGAAGCGGTAATGAAGCGCGAGAAAGGGCTGTTCTGTAATGCGGACTTCTTCCATGCATCGGCTTACCACTTCATGGACATCCCAACCAAATTGTTTACTCCTATCTTCGTGATGAGCCGCCTTACTGGTTGGACGGCACACGTATTCGAGCAAAGAGAAAACAATCGAATTATTCGTCCAAGTGCAGACTACACCGGGCCAGAGCATCAAGACTGGCTACCAATCCATTTACGTTAGTCCTCTATATCGAGCCGACTTATATCTCGAGGTGACTTTTCTCTTCATGTGATAAGGCCTCGAGAACCAACGAATAGAATTTAACAGATAATGGTGGATGTATGTCTGATGTAAAACTTGAAAGAAACCAAGAGCTTGATGAAAACAAGTATCGAAAGGTTTTACCGGGAACGGGTTTAGAATATTTCGACGCTTACGAAGCGGTAGAAGCAATATCCCCGGGCGCTTATAAAACCTTGCCTTATACGTCGCGAGTGTTGGCAGAGCAATTAGTAAGACGCTGTGATCCTGAAACCCTTGAAGACAGCTTAAAACAGATCATTGAACGCAAGAGCGACTTAGATTTTCCTTGGTATCCTGCGCGAGTGGTGTGTCATGACATTCTAGGTCAGACCGCTTTAGTTGATTTAGCTGGCTTACGCGATGCAATTGCCGACCAAGGCGGAGACCCTGCCAAGGTGAACCCAGTGGTCGAGACTCAACTGATTGTTGATCACTCTTTGGCAGTGGAACATGCCGGGTTTGATAACGAAGCATTTGATAAAAACCGCGCGATTGAAGAGCGCAGAAACGAAGACCGTTTTCACTTTATCGAATGGTGTAAAACCGCGTTTAAAAACGTGAGTGTGATTCCTGCGGGTAATGGAATTATGCACCAGATTAACTTGGAGAAAATGTCTCCAGTGATTCAATCTAAAGAAGGAATCGCGTTTCCTGATACCTGTGTCGGCACCGACAGTCATACTCCTCATGTTGACGCTCTGGGTGTTATTGCAATAGGTGTAGGTGGTTTGGAAGCTGAGACTGTGATGCTCGGTCGTCCGTCTATGATGCGATTGCCTGATATTGTAGGCGTTAAACTGACGGGTCAACGACAAGAAGGGATAACCGCAACGGATATTGTGCTTGCGATTACAGAGTTTCTTCGCAATCAGAGAGTGGTTTCCAGTTATCTAGAGTTCTTTGGTGAAGGGGCTCGTGCACTGACTATTGGCGACCGCGCCACTATATCGAATATGACACCAGAATACGGCGCGACAGCAGGTATGTTCTATATCGATGAACAGACCATACAATACCTAAAGCTGACAGGACGCGAGCCTGAACAGGTTGAGTTAGTTGAGCTATACGCTAAGCAAACTGGCTTATGGGCCGATGATTTAGATTCCGCTCAATACGAACGTGTGCTTGAGTTTGATTTGTCTAAAGTTGAGCGCAACCTTGCAGGGCCATCCAATCCACATCGTCGTTTACCAACCAGTGAACTTGCCAAACAAGGCATCAGCCAAGCTTCTTGGAAAGAGCAACACGCTGAACAATATTCTGATGAACAAATGCCAGATGGTGCCGTGATCATTGCGGCGATTACTTCTTGTACCAATACCAGTAACCCAAGAAATGTCGTCGCCGCAGCATTGGTTGCGAGGAAGGCCAATCAGCTTGGATTAGTTCGTAAGCCATGGGTAAAAACGTCATTCGCGCCAGGCTCAAAAGTTGCCAAGCTTTATCTTGAGTCCGCCGGTTTGTTGCCTGAACTGGAAAAACTAGGCTTCGGTATCGTCGGTTATGCGTGCACAACCTGTAATGGAATGAGTGGTGCGTTGGATCCTAAAATTCAACAAGAGATCATCGACCGCGACCTATATTCAACCGCTGTGCTATCGGGGAATCGAAACTTCGATGGTCGAATTCACCCTTATGCCAAACAAGCGTTTTTAGCATCACCGCCATTGGTCGTCGCTTATGCCTTAGCTGGTACGATTCGCTTTGATATCGAAAAAGACAGCTTAGGTACAGACAGCAACGGAAAATCGATCTATTTAAGTGACTTGTGGCCGAGTGATGCAGAGATCGATGCAGTGGTCGGTGAACATGTTAAGCCTCAGCAATTCCAACAAATCTACGTGAAAATGTTCCAGCCAGACGAGGAACAGGTGACTACTGAACCGCTTTATGACTGGCGACCTCAAAGTACCTATATTCGCAGACCACCTTATTGGGAAGGGGCTCTGGCGGGAGAGCGAAGCCTATCTGGTATGAGACCTTTAGCGATTTTGGGTGACAACATCACCACAGATCACTTATCCCCTTCAAATGCGATTCTCGCTTCGAGCGCTGCGGGGGAATACCTCACCAAAATGGAAGTGCCGGAAGAGGACTTTAACTCTTACGCGACCCATCGAGGCGATCACTTAACCGCGCAACGAGCAACATTCGCCAACCCTAAGCTGTTTAACGAAATGGTGAAGGACGCTGGAGAAGTCGTGCAAGGTTCATTAGCAAGAGTTGAACCTGAAGGTCAAGTTACGCGAATGTGGGAAGCGATAGAAACTTACATGAATCGTAAACAACCCTTGATTGTCGTTGCTGGTGCCGATTATGGACAAGGTTCATCACGTGATTGGGCAGCCAAAGGTGTGCGTTTAGCGGGTGTTGAAGTGATTGTTGCTGAAGGGTTTGAACGAATTCACAGAACCAACTTGGTTGGCATGGGCGTGTTGCCTCTGCAATTCAAAGCGGGGACCAATCGCAATACCTTAGAATTGGACGGTACCGAGCTTTACGACGTGTACGGCGACATTGAAGCAGGTTCAGACTTGGCTTTAGTGATCACTCGTAAAAGCGGTGAAAAGCTTGATGTGCCAGTAACCTGTCGATTAGATACCGCAGATGAAGTGAATGTGTATAGCGCTGGTGGTGTGTTGCAGCGTTTTGCCAAAGACTTTCTTTCACAGTAGGAGCTAGTTATGAACATCAAACAGATAAAAGTACCTGCTACCTACATGCGGGGCGGAACAAGCAAAGGCGTTTTTTTCAATTTAAGTGACTTACCTGAAGCTGCGCAAGTTGCCGGAGAAGCTCGAGACGCATTACTTCTGCGCGTGATTGGTAGTCCAGATCCTTATGGCAAACAAACCGATGGTATGGGTGGTGCAACATCCAGTACCAGTAAAACCGTGATTGTTTCGAAAAGTAGTAAAGCCGATCACGATGTTGACTACCTATTCGGCCAAGTTGCCATTGATAAGCCGTTTGTGGACTGGAGTGGTAACTGCGGCAATCTGTCTGCTGCAGTGGGCCCATTTGCTATTCATAGTGGCCTAGTCGACTCGAATCGTATTCCAGAAAACGGTGTGGTCGAGGTGCGAGTATGGCAAGTGAACATAGAGAAAACCATTATTGTTCATGTACCTATCGCTGGTGGCGAAGTTCAAGAGTTAGGTGATTTTGAACTCGACGGTGTGACTTTCCCCGCCGCTGAGATCCAAGTTGATTTCCTAGACCCCGCCGATGCGAGTGGCTCTATGTTCCCAACAGGGAATGTTGTCGATTTTTTAGATGTTCCCGATCTGGGTTGCATCAAAGCGACATACATTAATGCTGGGATACCCACCATTTTTGTTGATGCTGAATCGGTTGGCTACCAAGGCACTGAACTTCAATCAGATATCAATAGTGATACCAAAGCCTTGGCTCTGTTTGAATCCATACGAGCACATGGTGCAGTAGCAATGGGTCTTATTGATTCTTTAGAACAAGCTGAATCACGTCAACATACACCTAAAGTCGCGTTTGTTGCTAAGCCTCAAGCGTACCAAGCTTCCAGTGGTAAATCGGTTGCTGTCGAAGATACTGACCTTCTGGTGCGTGCTTTGTCTATGGGGCAACTGCACCATGCCATGATGGGTACGGCTGCGGTTGCTATTGCTTCAGCGGCAAGTGTTCCTGGCACCTTAGTGAACTTGGCAGCCGGTGAGGGAAGTCGTGATTTCGTGACCTTTGGACACCCGTCAGGAACCTTAAAGGTAGGTGCGAAAGCGCTGCAGGCCGAAAGTGGGTGGAAAATAGAGAGGGCGATTATGAGTCGTAGTGCCCGAGTGATCATGGAAGGTGCCATTCGTGTGCCTTTTTCCAAGTAAAGCGATTGTCGTGAACGGCTAAATGTTCACGAACACAACGCTGAGAAAAGAGTGCACCCAAGTGAACAGCCAAAAGCTAGGCACTTGGAGAAATGGATAAATCATGGAGGAGGCACTATGTCTGCTACGAATCGAATGAACAGAAAAACAGACTATATCACCGAGTATCAATGGGCGAGGGAAGATCCAAATTCGTTCTGGGAAACACAATCACAAGCGATAGATTGGTTTGAGTCACCAAAAACGATATTACAAACTGACGATAAAGGTATTGAGCGTTGGTTTCCTGATGGGGTGATGAATACCTGCTGGTTGGCGTTGGATTATCATTGCGAAAATGGTCGTGGTGACAATACCGCTCTGATTTATGACTCTCCAGTTACAGGAAATCAATCCTCATACACTTACAACCAATTGCGTGATCAAGTGGCTAAAGTCGCAGGTATGTTAGCTGCTCAAGGCGTTACCAAAGGCGACCGTGTGGTGATTTATATGCCAATGATTCCTGAAGCGGCAATGGCAATGCTAGCCTGTGCACGATTAGGCGCGGTGCATTCGGTGGTGTTTGGTGGTTTTGCTCCTCATGAGCTTGCCGTTCGTATCGAAGATGCTGAACCGAAGGTGTTGATTACTGCATCCTGCGGTGTCGAGATAAATAAAGTCCTGCCATATAAGCCGATGGTCGACAGAGCGATCATGGACAGTCGTTGGAAGCCTGAGAAAGTGGTGGTATTCCAAAGAGAGCAGTCTCTAGCCGAATTGAACAACGAACGTGATGTACTTTGGCAGCAAGCTGTTGAGGATGCTTTGCCTCACGTATGTGTGCCTGTTCTAGCTACTGACCCACTATATATCTTGTATACATCAGGGACGACGGGTAAGCCAAAAGGCGTGGTGCGTGACAATGGTGGTCACGCGGTCGCCATGAAATACTCGATGAGCACTATCTACGATATGCCGCAAGATGGTGTGTTTTGGGCAGCTTCTGATGTCGGCTGGGTAGTGGGGCATTCTTATATTGTTTATGCACCATTGATTCATGGTTGTACTACGATTCTGTTTGAAGGTAAGCCAGTCAGAACGCCAGATCCCGGCGCATTCTGGCGAGTGTGTGAAGAGTACAACGTCGATGTATTGTTTTCTGCGCCAACAGCGTTTAGGGCCATTAAGAAAGAAGATCCTGAAGGCGAGTTGCTCACCAAGTATGACTTATCATCGCTCAAGTCGATTTTCATGGCTGGCGAGCGCTTAGACCCGCCAACATTGGATTGGGTTGAATCTCATACCAATAAACCGGTTATCGACCACTGGTGGCAAACCGAAACGGGTTGGGCTATTTCTGCCAATCCAACAGGGTTGGAATCTTTGCCTGTAAAAGCGGGTTCTTCCACTAAACCTGTTCCGGGTTACCAAGTGGAAATCCTCAATGAGTTGGGTGAAATCGCACAAACGAATCAACAAGGGTTTGTGGCACTTAAACGACCATTGCCGCCTGGTTGTTTACCCACGGTATGGCGCAATCATGATCGGTTTGAATCCGGCTATTTGAGTCAGTTCCCGGGCTATTATGTTTCTGGTGACGGTGGCTATCTTGATGAAGATGGCTATCTATTTATCATGGGGCGTATTGACGATGTGATAAACGTAGCGGGACATCGTCTTTCTACCGGTGAAATGGAAGAGATCGTTGGCGGTCACCCAGCCATTGCAGAATGCGCGGTAGTCGGGATTCACGATGACTTAAAAGGGCAACTTCCTTTAGGTCTAGTTGTGTTAAAAGATGGCGTAAAAGTCGATGGCATTGAGTTGCAAAGGGAATTGGTTGGCAAGGTTCGTAATGAGATCGGCGCGGTAGCTTGTTTTAAGCAAGCCTTGGTTGTTGAGAGGTTACCTAAGACACGCTCAGGTAAGATCTTACGTAGAACGATCCGGCAGATCGCCGAAGGTGAACAATATGTGGTGCCTTCAACTATTGACGACCCTACCAGCTTAACTGAAATTGCTGAAAAGCTCGGCAAATAGACGTCGCAGTTAGGTAATCTCACCTTCGGCTTGTTGATTTATACATAACCCAGCGTGATGGTTTACCTAAACGCTACTTTATTCATCCGCTTATCCATTGCGTTTACTATGACCTCATTATGAACCCCACATATTGAGGTCTTTTTTATGCGAGCTTACTTTTTGCTGATTGCTTTACTGATCAGTGGTGCTGCTAGTGCCAGTATTTCAAAGGATGAAGCGAGTAGGGCGTTGTTAGAGCCATTGAGTCATCCCAAGATATTTAAATGTGTGTCCAAGACTGGCGTCGATCTCTATCAAGCGGTTTTTGATATGGGCGTGGGGTATGAAGCCGACCCGATTAACTCGAAGATGATCGTTAATTCAAGGAAAGGCCGCTACGAATATCAAATCTTAGGCGCGGTAAGATCTGAAAGAGCTGGTGAAATTGTCGTGTTAACTCGCCATGTGGGAGACGGTGTTAAAGTTGCGGCTATGATTGATGACGAAAATGGCAAGATACTGGGGATCGGCGATAAAAATCATTATCGAGATTGTGGTGTTAGGCCACCACCTAGCGTAGCAAACATGCAAAACTTTTGGTCTAAAGGCTAAGAGATATGTGAAAGGCAAGAATTATAGAGAAAGCGCGATTGAGGCGACCTTATTGGTCGCCTTTTTTGTTTGTCAGGCTAAGGCGAGCTCAAAGATATATATCAATAAGCACTTATGCGATGGTTGAATGATACATAACTGAACATGATGTATCGTCTAAACGTGGCTTTATTTATTTCATTAACGGTTCTGCTTAAGATGGCTCTACTCCAAACGAAGAACTAAGCGAGACTCCTATGAAATTCACTAAACCTTTTCTTTTAGCGACACTGATTGTGACTCTTTCTGGTTGCGCATCACCAGCAATGGATAACGAAAATGAGAATGCCGCACGTAATCGTGGTGCGGTAGGTGGTGCTTTATTAGGAGCAACAGCCGGCGCTCTAACTGGAGATGCGAGTTTAGCCGTTAAGGGCGCTGCATTAGGTGGTGTGACTGGTGGTGTTGCGGGTTCAATGAAAGATACGGACGATGCAAGAAACGCACAACGAACCCAAGTTACTGCTGATGGTCTAGCGCAAGACAATCGCACTGATGCAGAAAAGCGAGTTGCGGAAGTAGAGGCGGAAATTAAGCTTATTGAACTGGAACAACAGCTTGCTGATCTCAAAGAAGAGAAAGAAGATAACGGTGCATAAAGCTGAAGCTACAGCAAAAGCCACAGCAAAAAACATAGCTTCGATATTCGTTTAATTCAAAATCATTCAAACAGAATGGCCACGTAATGTGGCCGTTTTTGTATCTAAAATACACACTTCAAACAATGAATTAATTCAATAACTTGTATAGATACTCACGCCAAGTAAACTAGACTCAGTTTAGATATTAATTTGGTTTGAGAAGCGCAATAGTCATGAATGTCACCTTAAGGGCCGCAAAGCACGCGGATTTAGAACAACTTAACGAGTTAATGTTCGATCTCCACCATCACCACCACCTTGCTAGCCCAGAGCACTTTAAAACGGCAGAAGAGATTGAGCAGGAAAAAAGCATTGCACGTTACTTGGATGATCCTGAATGCTTGGTTTATGTGGCATTAAAAGGTGAGCTCATTGTTGGCTTTATCTCCGGACATTTTTGTGAGCTTATCTCAACGGTGAGTAAACCAGTGCCGATGGGGAGTGTCGATGAGCTGTTTGTCTTGCCTGATTATCGAAAAGAATTAATTGCAGAAAAGTTGTTTAGCAAAGTTGAAAGTACTTTTGATGATTATGGGGTTGAACAAGTCTTTGTAGAAGTTTGGGACTTTAATTCACCTGCCAAGGACTTCTATCAAAAAATGGGGTTCACACCTCACATTCAATGGATGAGGAAGGCTTTGCACAAAACGTAGACAGCGATTTTGTGTGGCTTTGATTACAATAGTTCAACTGCAACAGCAGTCTTAAATTTCTTCTATTATTTTTTAGGTAAACTCGTTGGTTATTCGATATTTATTAGTTTTCATATTGTCTCTTTTGAGTACTACTTCCGCTTGGGCAAATAACACTTTGCCCGATCATATCGCGGGCGCCTTGTGTGTAGTACGGGCTGATAACCAAATCGTGTTGGTTGATGAGTTGATCACAGGTCAATTGTCTCTGCCGGGAGGCACTGTGGTTTCTGGTGAGCCGCCAGCCGTTGCGGCGCAACGTGAAACATGGGAAGAGGCAGGCTTGTCGGTAACGGTCGGTGATGTGCTAGGTTATACCGACAGTGCCGTCGTGTTTGATTGTATTTCTGACTCTGAAGTGATCAGTTACAAGGCTCGAAATGAGTTAGGTGGCTTTGAGCTGCCGATTTGGTTTGCTCCTCATTATGGCGTGGAAGTCAGCCGAGCGATGTTACTTCCTCCTACTGAATTGCAAGATCACCAATACCGCTACCCAGAACAGTGGTCTGAGATTAACGAGCTGTTTTTATCTGCGACAGATCAACCGGTGACGTATGTGACTGAGCTGGTGGGCGCGGCACCCAAAGTCCATCAAGTTGAATTAAATTGGATTGTGTCACTTCAAAACACGTTCGATAAGATGCCAAGCGTATTTGCGAATACTGTGCTTTTGACTGACTTGTTGGCCAAGCCATGGGTCTTCATTGTGATATTGCCGTTAATTGCTTGGTACTTTGGCCGTAACTTCGCTTTGAAGTTTGGCTTCACTTTGATCTCGGTGACACTACTTACTTTAATCGCGCACCAAGGTTTTGGTTTTCCACGTCCACACGCTTACTTGCCAACATTGAAACTGGTGATGAGCAGTGGGTATAGTTTTCCAAGTCTGTTGGCTGCCTTGTGGGTCAGTTTAACCTTGTTAGTCTTTTGGAAACTAAAGCGCCTCTTGGAGCAAAAAGCCATTCTGGTAGTGCTCGCTGGCCTGCTGTGGATCATGCTATTTAAGTCTTATTCAGGTAGTGCGTTTTTTAGTGATGTATTAATGGGTGGCGTATTAGGCGCTTTAACGACGTGGCATATCGTGAGATTAGACGCGAAACCGGATGTTGATATTAGCGCCTTATTGAGTTCTAAAGGTGTTTGGTGGGCATTGTGCTTACTGTCGATTGTTCTGACGGTGATATGGCCACTGCCAACATTTTCATTCTGGGTGGCGATTTTGATGACGATTGCATGCCTAGTAACGTTAACAGACTCGAAACCTTTGGTTGGTCAGTTCTCATTCAAGATCGTTCTTGGAGTGATGGCGATGTTGTTAGCGGGAAATCTGCTGATTAGCTGGGCTGGAAGCTTTGTCTCTTTCAGCGGTATTGCTTCATTTATTGTTGAAACGTTACGTTTCCCAATCTTGATTCTGTTTGGTGTGGTGGCATTTCGTCTGCCATGGAAAAGAGAGTAAGCGACTCGACTAACACAAAATCAAAAAGGCTGTGCAGTGCACAGCCTTTGTCATTTCTGAAACAAGCAAAAAGTAATTCTTATTAGAACCTGTTGAGCGTTTATGAGTTGAAGATAAACTTCTCAATCGCGACCGCTACACCATGGTCGTCGTTGCTAGCTGTGATGTGATCCGCCAGTTTCTTGGTTTCTTCCATTGCGTTTTCCATTGCAATGCCAAGGCCTGCGTATTCAAGCATATGGTGATCGTTTTCAGCATCACCCATGCAGATGACTTCTTCCGCTTTAATGCCTAAGTGTTTCGCTATCGCTTCAATACCGACACCCTTGTTTGATTTCGGGTTTAGGAACTCTAAGAAGAATGGTGCACTTTGTACGATAGTAAACTGAGTCTTAAGCTCTTGTGGCAACTTACCGATGATTTCAGTCAGCTTGCTTGGTTCAGCGACAATCATAGTTTTGATGATTTCGTGGTCATCTTCTAGTTGAGAAAAGTCGAACTCGGTTATATCTAAGCAATTAATACGCGCTTCAATACCAGTGTACTCATTGTTCTCAGGTGTGATTAAGCCGTGGATCTTGCTGAAAGCATGGACATAACCACCAAGCTGTTCAGCGAGGGCAGCAATCTCTTTTGCGGCTTTGCCGTTGCTGATCTCACTGTGAATGATCTCTTTTGTCGATACGTTCTGAACCATAGAGCCGTTGTAGAAGAGTACAAAGTCATCTTCGCCGTCAATCGAAAGCTCATCTAATTTGCTTTGCATGCCTTCTAAAGGGCGACCAGAAGCGAGAACTACTTTCACACCTGCAGCTCGTGCTTTGGCGATTGCGTCTTTGTTCTCTTGAGAAATCACTTTTTCACTGTTGAGTAGTGTGCCATCCATATCAAGAGCAATCAGTTTGTACATGTTGTTCCTTACTAAAAAATTAAAAGCTAACGAAATCTATGGGCGAAAGGATAAGGGAACTTGAAAGTTCAGGCTAGGGCTTTGATCAACTCATTTATCAGTACTCATTTGTTTGACCAAAAGGGGGAAGTGCTTTAAGGTCTGCGGTTGATTAATTTCATCAAATGATTGAGCTGAGGGAAAGTTGTACAAGATTAATGAAATGTTTGAAACCATTCAGGGTGAGGGCGTGTTTACTGGCGTTCCCGCTGTTTTTGTTCGTCTGCAAATTTGCCCAGTGGGCTGTTCTTGGTGTGATACCAAGCAGACCTGGGAAGCGTTGCCAGAAGAGGAAACCAGCCTTGGCGATATTATGGTTAAGACAGAAGATTCACCTACTTGGTCAGCAATCGATGCTCAAGGAATCGTGAATGAATATATCAAGCAAGGTTACACTGCTAAGCACATTGTGATTACTGGTGGTGAGCCATGCATTTATGATCTTGTTCCTCTTACTGAAGCGTTTGAGCAGCACGGTTGTCGCTGTCAGATTGAGACTAGCGGAACATCAGAAGTTAAAGCCACACCTGACACTTGGGTTACGGTGTCACCAAAAGTGGCGATGAAAGCGAAACTGGAAATCTTAGATAGCGCCTTGCAACGTGCTAACGAAATTAAGCATCCAGTAGGTACAAGCAAAGACATCGAACAACTTGACGGTTTATTGGAGCGAGCAGCAGTTCCTAACGACACTGTTATCGCTCTGCAACCAATCAGCCAAAAAGACCGCGCTACTCAGCTTTGTATTGATACCTGCATTGAGCGCAATTGGCGCTTATCAATACAAACTCACAAATATTTGAGCATCGCATAGGTTGTATTTTTACTGGGCAAGATAAGTCGCTAGTAGAAGGTTCTCGTAAGGATTTAAGATGAAAAAAGCTGTGGTAGTATTCAGTGGTGGTCAAGACTCAACAACGTGTCTTGTTCAAGCATTAAAAGAGTATGATGAAGTTCATGCGATTACGTTTGATTATGGTCAGCGCCATAGACTCGAGATTGAAGTTGCTGAGTCATTGTCGAAAGAGCTTGGTGTGAAAGCGCACAAAGTGATGGATGTGACTCTGTTGAATGAACTGGCTATCAGCTCTTTGACTCGTGACGATATTCCTGTGTCTCATGAGCTGCAAGAGAATGGGCTGCCGAATTCATTCGTTCCTGGTCGTAATATTCTATTTCTGACTCTAGCGGGTATTTACGCTTACCAAATCGGTGCTGAAACCGTGATTACAGGTGTGTGTGAAACAGACTTTTCTGGTTACCCTGATTGTCGTAATGACTTTGTGAAGGCGATGAACTCTGCACTTGTACAAGGTATGGACAAGCAGCTTGATATCAAAACACCGCTAATGTGGTTAAACAAGGCTGAGACATGGGCGCTAGCAGACCAGTACTCAGCACTTGAACTTGTTAGAAACAAAACACTGACTTGTTACAACGGCATTGTTGGTGATGGCTGTGGCGATTGTCCGGCATGTGAACTGCGTAAAGTTGGCCTTAACGATTACCTCGGTGATCGCGAAAGCATCATGGCTGAGTTGGTTCGCAAACAGGCTGAGAATAAATAATTTCAGGTAAATCAATCGGTTCGTTATATGCATCAATAATGCAGTTTCGGCCGTTGCTTTTGGCTTGATAGAGTGCTTGGTCGAGCACTGAATACAAGTCATCAAAGTCACTTAATGCGTTTGAGGTTGCTAGATAAGCAAAACTCGCGGTCACATTAAGTGACTTTTTGCTTTCTGATAAAAAGACAGTGCTTGAAATGGCGTAGTGCAACTCTTCAACGCGTTCTCGTACCTCTGCTGGTGGGGTATCGGTTAACATGATGACAAATTCTTCACCCCCTAAGCGACCAAACAATTCACCATTCACTAAGTGTTTTCTAATTTGATCACTAATATGGACCAGTGCCCGATCACCAGTAGGGTGCCCATGCTCATCATTAATCTTCTTAAACTTATCTAGATCGAGCAGCACGAGCACATGCTGTTTGTCCGTCCCTTTACAGCGTTTCACTCTTTTGATTCTTCGAATTATCTCAGTTCGGCTATATGCTTTCGTTAAGCCATCAATTGCTGCTTTTGCGCGAACCGTTTTGTTTATCAATACCGTGAAGCTTGCAGCGCAAAGCAACAGAATAACAACGATGTTGTACATCCATCTTTGATGTTCCATTTTTTCAATTTGAACGCGGTCGAGTTTCGTCTGATGTGTCAGGAAAGAGCTTTCTAGTTCTTGTTCATATTTGGCGTGCGTCAGGCCGAGCGCTTCGAGTGCGAGTCGATTGTCGATATCTCTAGCTTCCATTTGTATTGACGAGTATCGCTGGTAGAAATAGAAAGCTTGTTGGTAATCGCTGAGTGATTGATGAATATCAGAAAGCTGAAGAAGTGACTGCGCGATGTATTTATGCCTTGTGACTTGTTCAGCTAATTCTAGCGCTTGTTGAGCATAGTTGAGTGCTTCCGTTGGCAGTTTCTGTTCTTCGAACATATCGCTGATCGCCAAGTAAGCATTGATGCGAATGACATCATTGCTCAGTTCGCTCGAAGCTGAAAGAGACTCAATTAGGTAGGTTCTCGCCACATCATAGTTTTTCGTTTGAGTGTACGCTTTTCCTAAGCCAAGACTTGTGAGTGCAATACCGTAGCTATGCGACGTTGAGCTCAGCAGTGTTCTTGCTGTCTGAAAGTGGTGAATTGCTAGTTCACTTTGCTCTTGGTTAAGGTAGAGATCCGCAAGGCTGTGATGCACTTGTGCTTTCATTAAATCTGAAGCGTTTACTCTGAGAATGAGAGCTTGCTCTAGATACTCCGCCGATTTTTCATATTGCTTTAATTCTTTGAGCAAGTTACCCACATCGTTGTAAACCCCTGAAATATCATGCCCTTGTGGAAACACGTTTATTAGTGATAGGTAGGTGTCTAGTGCAGCTGGATAGTCACTGCGGAAATGATGATTGTTCGCGATGACTCGATAAGTCCCGAATTTTGGTAATACAGGGTCAGCGATGTCATGTAAATCTGACTGAAGGGCAGAGCAGTAATAGTTCGCTTGATGGTATTTAGCTTGCTCGTTAAGCGATCGGCATAGCTGGTACTTTAGTAAGGCTTTACCAGTTAAATCACTGCGAGATTGCATTTTCGCCAAAAGTGTTAGAAAGCCTTGTTGTGCTTGTTCATATTGGCCTTTGCCGTCTTTCCTCAGAGCAGAAATAAACGCTGTTTCTATCGCTTGGTAGTCATTGTCGTTTGAAGCGATTCCGTAGAACGGCTGATCTCGGTGGCTCATGTATTGATACAGAAGAGACGCAAGGTAAAGCTTATCTCCATAAACCGTTGAGCCGATGTAGCGTGTTTGCAGCATGTTTAATGCGCGCTCAGGAGAGTGGTTTAAAGTAGAGAGATAAAGCGCGTTCCAATCAGCATTTGGAGTAGAGCTTAGATTGGAGGTATAGACTGGTGAATTGTGGTCACGATCTGATGTTGATACTTGGCTATAAGAACAAAAGCTAATGAATAGTAGAAAGGTAACAAAAACGAAGTGATTCACAAGAGACGATCAATCAGATAAAGAACGATATTCTATTATTAGTTTGATGTTGCTTCAAATTTTGAATGGTGCGACTACGTGGTTATGCGAGGTAGGTCTCTAATTTATTGATACTAATCAGAGGTATATCGGTCGCGCGAATCGTGCGACCGATATCGGAAATTAGATGTATAATTTCGCTAGGTCAGAAGGCTCAAGTTCTTTGCCTTCTAATGTTGCATTCCAGTTAGTACCAACAAGAACGCCGTCTTCAGCAAGAGTCAGTAACCAATCTTCTACAAAGATATCTAGTGGAATTTCTAATACTTCGAAGTCAGCCCACTCTTCAACGTTGTGAGTTTGAGCATCTTCTTTTGAAGACCAGAATGGCATCACTTCGCTGTTTTCGAATTCACTTGAGTCACATGCTAGCCAACCTTCTTCGTTGCGAAGGCCCCATACCAGTTTAGTTTCTTGTGTTTCAGAAACGAAAAGTTCTAGATTTGCTTGAGTATCAGCTGTTAGTTTGCTCATGGATTAATTCTCTATGTTGATAACGTGGCAAGATTAACATTATAGACGGCTTAGGTATATGCTATTCAAGGAATTATCACCATACTGAAACGTTAACTAAAGATCACGTTTCAGTATGGTAAGCGCAGGATAGAGCCTACTTTTTTATTTTGGTGAAGATGTGCCACTCTTCTTTGATGTTGCCTTTAAATCCAACAACGGAAGCGACAACTTTTCGATGTAGTGCGTGATTAACTTGGCTGTCATCACTGCTGAATTCAGAGTCGCCATGACCCACGATGTTGACTCGAGATGGTTGAATACCATTACTGATTAGGGCACGTCTTACGTGGGATGCTCGCTCTTTTGACAGTTTTAAATTGTGTTTGGCATTGCCGACTTTGCTGGCATAACCTTGTAACTCAATCGATGTACCCTCGTAACGCTTCAAAAACGCAGCCATCTGGCGTATCTGCCCTAGGAAAACAGGGTTAATTTCCGTAGAGTTATTAGCAAAGAGTATGTGGAGCTCTTTCTTTTCTGACGATTCAAAATATGAACCACAACCGTCGTTATCGATCTCTGCACCAACTTGCGTATCGGGACATAGATCTCGCGCGTTAATTACGCCGTCATTATCATCATCTTCGAGATCATAAATTTGCGTGATGTCTGGAAGAGCTCGATATTCAAATTCTTCATTGCTTGTTTCAGCTAAAACGTTGGCAGAGACAATCATGAGACAAAGCGGAAATACAGTCTTTATCAGCTTCATTAGTATTCTACCTTTTCATTCCATTCTTGAGGGGTTTCGACGCGTAACCCAGTTAACAGGTTTCCTGTTGCATTCATTACTCGGTATTTCGCGTACTGTTCGTCGTATTTGGCATCCAGATAGCCCTTGCGGGCTTCGAATAGTTCGTTCTCGGTGTTAAGCAAATCGAGAAGGGTACGTTTACCGATGCGGTATTGTTTCTCATAAGAGATAACGGTGTCTGATGCCGAGTCTACGTGGTCAGATAGAAACTCTTTCTGTTGAACGGTTAAATCAAGTGCGCTCCAAGAAAGGCGTAAACTTTCTTCTACGTTTCGGAACGTACTTTCACGAAGGTCTTTCGCTTTGTTTAGTTGATAAGCGGCACTCTCTGCACGGTCTTGGTCTGAACCGCCGTTGTAAAGGTTGTATCTTAAACGAACCATCGCAGAAAACTCGTCGCTGCTGCCTGGAGTGCCACCGGCATCATCGCGCCAGGTTTGAGCGGCTTCAAAAGAAACCGTTGGGTAGTTGGTGCTCTTAGATTGCTTGTATTGAAATTTCGCTGAGTCAACATCGGCTTGTGCAATCTTAATTACTGGGTGCTGATTAAACGCTTTTGCTAATGCGCCATCAACCGTGTAAGGGATAGCGCCTGCATCTGCGCGAGGGAAGGTTAACCCTAGCGGAGATTGACCCACAAGCCTTTTGAATTGTGTATGAGTGTCAAAAAGGTTGTTTTGCGCCGCAAGTAAATTACCGTGCGCTTTAGCAATACGTGCTTCTACCTGTGACATATCTGCCGTTGAGCCAATACCTGACTCAACACGCTTGCGAATATCACTGTATATTTTTTTGTGGGTTGCGAGGTTGTTTTCAGAGAGTGAAAGCACTTCATAAGCTTTTACCGCATCGAGATAAACCTTGGTCACTTCTAATGCGATATCTTGAGCATTAGATATCAATTGATAACGCACTGATTCCGCATCAGCCGCAGTACGGTCAATATCATTCGATGTATTAGCCCCATCCCAGATAAGCTGAGTTAGCGTAATTGTCGCTTCTTTCCGAGTCAGATCGGTCGTGCTTGAGTTAGTTGCTAGATCGGTATGCTCGTAACCAATACCTCCATCCAAGTCTATACTTGGACGATAAGCACCACCAGAAGCGTCATTAAGATAACGTTTACTAACGTACTCATTGTATGCACTTTTAATGTCAGGATTGCTCTCCAACGTAAAAGCGACGGCTTGCTCTAGAGTTTGTGCCGCAGCTGGAAAGGCCATTGCAATGGCTAAACTTAATGTAGTTGTTTGAATCCTATTCAATTTGCATCTCTCCAAAATGAGTCACATCTGAGTTTTAATTTTGCTAGATAATATACAAAATTCAGATGAACCGCCAAAAAAATCACGATCGCTAAAATGGCGCTCGCAAATGGTTGTCAATTTGTTACCGATTATTGTGCGTTTTATGGTGTTTTGAAGCACTTGAAACGTCTATTAATATCTCAATTATTTTACGTTAGCACAATAACTTATCTCACTTTTGAGAGTATTTTAAATGTTGTCCTGTGTGACCCTTGTTATTGTGGAGTATATCACTTTGTTAAAAAATGCATTCATAACTATGAATTATATAGTTTTAAGTGTTATATTTTATCTAATATTATAAATATAATGTCACTATTTTGACGTTAATGACAAGAAATGCTTTTTTAGGGGTTTATATGGACATGACAACATTGAATTTGGGTGGTGCATTAGCACTTGGCCAGCGCATTGTTATCTCGGTAGATGGTACAATTAAAGTCTTAGAAGAAGGCCAACCACTACAAGCAGGGGATATCGTTCTTGAATCTCAGAACGGGTCCAATGAACCTCAGGTATCGGCAAAACGCTTCTCATCAGAAGAAGGCGAAATTGAGCTCGACCAAGATATTGCGAATATCTTTGCCGCATTAGAAGAAGGTCAAGACCCAACAGAGTTAGGTGAAGAGTTCGCTACCGCTGCTGGTCAGAACGGTTCTAGTTTAAGTGCGAGCGGAACCATCGAGCGAGATGGCGAAGAAACTATCCCTGGTACCGACTTCGTAACAACGGGTTTTGAAGCTCTGGGCATGTCCCGCACTCAGAGCCTGAGTCTACTTGATGCTTTTCGCTCGTTTGAGCAACCAAATAATGTCCCCACTTTTGTTGATAACAACAATTCACCTATCGGTGACACTGTCTCTTTTACCACAAATGAAGATACGCCGTTAAACGGAACCTTGTCGGCTTCAGACGAAGATGGCGATTCTCTGTCTTTCGCTAAAGCAACAGATCCTTCGAACGGCACTGTTGTTATCGATGAAAACGGCGACTGGACTTATACACCTAATGAAAACTACAACGGTAACGATAGCTTTACAGTTGTTGTATCAGACGGCCAAGGCGGCACAGACACAATAACCGTTAATATCGGCGTTACTCCTATTAATGACTCACCTGTCGGTGAAGATGTCTCTGTCACCACAGATGAAGATACTCCAGTAAGTGGCTCACTGACTGCAACCGATGCAGATAACGATCAGTTAACGTTTAGCAAAGGCACAGAACCGTTGAATGGTTCTGTAGTCGTCGACGAAAATGGCAATTGGACATACACCCCAGATGATAACTACAACGGCAGCGATAGCTTTACTGTTGTGGTTGATGACGGTCAGGGCGGTACAGATACAATCACGGTTGATGTTGGGGTTAGTCCTGTTCCGAGCGTGAGTATCACAGAAACCGTGAGTGTGAGTGAAGGCTCAGCGGCCGAGTTCACCGTGAGCCTAGACAAGGAGGCGGACACGGCAGTGACGGTGAACCTGACGAGCTCAACGGCAGGCGCTAATACAGCGGAATCGGACGACATCGGTAAAATGGTAGTGACGTTGTCAGATGGTGTGACGGTCGTGACATCGAACGATGACGGCAGCTACACAATCCCAGTGGGTCAGACCGAGCTGAAAGTGAGCGTGGCGACCACCGGCGATGACGTGTATGAAGGCGACGAGACGTTCAGCGTGAGCGTTGAGGGCGGCACTGGCGCGACAGGCACGGCGACAGGCGAAGCGACCATCACCGATGGTGGTGAGAACGGTGGCAACAACGATCGCCCGAGCGTGTTACCCATTAATGGTATGAAAGCAGAAGAAGGCGACGCACTGG